>JBMZDS010000006.1:0-17883 GCA_049614465.1 Chitinophagales bacterium | reverse complement strand
ACCACCGCAAAAACATTGATAATCACAGCAATAAAAAGCTATGAAGGCAATCCACATGATAATAAAACAATAGCGCCCTTATTAAGTCAAATGGAAGAAAATATAGATTACCAACCCAAAGAAGTAATTTATGATAGAGGCGGAAGAGGCGTGACAAAAATAAAAGAAACAATAATAGCGACCCCAAAGCCAACATTGAAAAGAGATACTGACTATCAAAAGCGCGTAAAAAGAAAGAAATTTAGAAGGAGAGCAGCAATAGAACCAGTAATAGGACACCTAAAAACAGACTTTAGAATGGGACAAAACTACCTAAGCGGCAAACAATCCCCACAAATCAACGCTTATTTAGCAGCAACAGGTTGGAACTTAAAAAAGTTAATGAAGGAATTAAAAGAAAACCTTCATCATCTAATTTTTTACCTTTTTAGAATCCTTAATTCTTACACCTTAAAACCTAAACTCATTACTTGGTAAGGAACGACTAAATATCTCCTGAAGTATACGTAAACTTCCCTTGCCCATCTTTCTTATTGTTTTCCCATTCGCCTTCATAGCGATTGCCATTGTCAAAATAGTAAACACCTTCACCTCTCATTTCATGATTGCTAAACTCGCCTACATATTTATCTCCGTTGGGAAAATAATAAGTTCCTTGCCCATCACGCATGTCATTTTTCCAATTGCCTTCATAAATACCTCCATCATCATAATCCATTTTTGCAGGTCCATGACGCATCTCTTTTTTCCTCTCACCTTTGTATTCTCCTCCTCTAAAAGAGATCATTTCTTGGGCAAATGTCCCCAAAGTAGCACATACTGTCAATACTGTTAGAATAATTCGTGTCATAATGCCTGATTTAATGATTAGAGAAACCGTACTTTTGTTAAAACTGTTTTTACTTTTAAAAAAGTATGACAGCTTATATTATTTCTACGAAAAAAGAACAGATCCTGTTTTATATAAAATAAATTTGTATTGAATAAATTAAAAGCATTAGCAGGGCAAACCGTCATTTATGGACTTAGTACTATTCTTGTAAGAGGTCTCAATTGGCTGATTTCTCCATTTCATACACACGTGTTTGACTCTAATCCTGCTGAGTTTGGGATTATCGCAAGTATCTATGCTTATGTTGCTTTTATCAATGTGATTTTTATGTACGGCATGGAGACGGCATTTTTCCGCTACGCAAAAGACAAAAACGATACGAACAAGGTTTTTTCTACAGCATTTCTGTCATTGCTTTGTACTACGGCTGTGTTGGTTGCGATATTAGTCGCCCTTTCAGGCAAAATAGCAGTGGTACTCAATTACCCCAATCAGCAAGAGTTTGTGATTATCCTAGCTTTTATTATTGGTTTCGATACGCTGTCAAATATTCCATTTGCCAGATTGCGCTTAGAAGGAAAGCCTTTAAAATATGTTGCTATCAAAGGTTTAAATGTTTTAATAAACATCGGATTAAACTTCTTTTTGCTTTATCCGATAATACAAGGAAGCTTTTCGATGTTTGGTTACACAGTAGAGCCAGTCAAAGGTGTGACTTATGTTTTTATTGCTAATTTGGTGGCGAGTATCGTCACATTTTTGATTTTTGTGCCGAGCTTTTTCAAGGAAAAATTTGAATTTTGTAAGCAGACTTGGCAAGATATGATGCGCTACGGGTTGCCACTTATTATAGTAGGACTTGCCGGTATGGTCAATGAAACTATAGATAGAATCCTCCTCAAGTATTTAGGCGCAGGCACCGATACAGAGAATATGGCGCAGATAGGAATCTACTCAGCGGCATACAAGTTGTCGATATTTATGAGTTTAGTCGTGCAAGCATTCAGAATGGGAGCAGAGCCGTTTTTCTTCAAGCAAGCAGGAGAGCAAGATGCTCGGAAAACCTATGCTGATGTCATGCTTTATTTTGTTTTGTTTTCTTTAGTCGTTTTCCTAGGTGTTTCGCTCAATTTGGATTGGCTTATCTACATATTAAGTGAAAAATTCCAAGCAGGAAAAATGATAGTGCCAATTGTTTTGATGGCATATTTATTTTTAGGCGTAAGTTACAATCTTTCTGTTTGGTACAAGCTGACAGACAAGACACATTTGGCATCCTATATTACCGTTTTTGGAGCGATTATCGCCATTGTGCTCAATGTCATTTTTATCCCGAAGTATGGCTATATCGCTTGTGCATGGGCGACATTGATTACTTATTTTTGTATAGCAGTCATCTCTTGGCTTGTAGGGAGGAAGTATTATCCTATTCCTTACAAGCTTGGAAAAATAGGTGCTTATTTATTATTGGGATTGGCTTTATATGGGTTGAGCATTTTTGTTAGTTTTGAGTCATTCGCACTTACAATTATTGCTAAGAATAGTTTAATTCTCATTTTTATCGCCATTGCATATCACATAGATGGGAGAAAATTGTTGAACTCGAAGGAGTGATTTTAACAAGTCTTGTTTCCTACCTACTCCAATATATCACCGACAGCTTTATAGCCTGAAAGTATAGCGTTTTGAACAGAGCCTCTTATGATATAAAAACCTTCAACTTGCAAATTCCTATTATAAGTTTCTCCTGCAAAATAGACTTTATCATCAAGAGAGGCATTTAATTTTTTGGATGAAGTCTGCAAATCAGATGTCCAACTTCCTTGTGTACTTGTTTGTTGACTCCAGTTTTTATATACATACAAGTCCAAGTAATATTGAGATGCAAGTCCATTATAATATCCATCTAACTCTTGAAGTACAGAGGCTACAATGGCATCCTCATCACCCAATACATAATAATCTTCAGCCGAAGCACCAGTAGATAATAATCCTAAAACATGGTCTTCTGATTCCTTTCCATAAGCAACATCATAAAATGTTTTTTCTCCATTATTTGTTTCACATGAAATAACATCTGGATAAAATTGTTCAGAAAATTTCATAAACAACTTAAACCCAGGCAAAAATTCAACATCTTGAATAGCTGTAATTTTTTCCGCAAGTAAAGAAGGATTAAAAGTAATTGCATTTGATTTAAGTACACCAACTGAAACCGTTAGAATTACTTTATCTGCTTTGTATTCTGTACCATCTTCAGTGGTTAATACTACTTGATCCCCCGTATAGTTTATAGCTGTAACCTTGGAATTGTATACTATGTTTTGCTTCACATTTTGTGCGAAATTTTCATCAACAAAATCATACCAAGTAGTGTTCTTAAATTTATACTCTTTGATATAAGTTGCATAGTAATCTATCATATCCTGTTCAGAAATTTGCGAAATATTATTTCCAACTACCTCTTGAACATTTATTGGTTGGTATAGGATAGTTTCGACATTTGGTTCGTTTTCAGGTTGGTCTATTAAATAATTTAGAATTGATTTATCTTCATGAATCCACTCTGCCCCTAAGTCGATAGGAAAATCTGCAAAATCAACATTTTTTTGTATTCTACCTCCATATTTATCTGTGGCTTCCAATATTTGGTAAGCTATTCCCTGTTCTTCTAATTTTTTCGCTGCTGCTAATCCTGAAGCTCCTGCACCCACTATAATAACCTTTCCATTAAACGGAGTTTTCGTATCGTCCTTTTTTTTTACATGAAGTAATTGTTAGCGTTAAGCTGATTAAGAATAGAAAAACTAGCTGCGTGTGTTTTGTGATTTTTTTCATTCCAATATTTTTATAAGTTATAATCGTTATATAGCTTACAAAAGTATGCTGCGTCTACATCAAATCACTTGACAAAAGTCACAAAGCTATTTTTTGCCTCTAATCCTACTTAAAGTTTCTCGGCTTATTCCTAAATAGGATGCAATATCTGTAAGTGAGACTTTTTGTAGTACGCTAGGGGTCATTTCTAGCAGTGCTTCATAGCGCTCTTGGGCGGTCATAAACTGTAATTGATATAATCTTTCTTCAAGAAATAGTGCATGCTCTGCCCAAAGTTCATTGAGTAGATTGCTTATCGATAAATTAGTTTGGGCTAGATCTTTTATTTTTTCATAATGGAATCTAATCAGTTCTGAATCTTCCAATAATTCAATAGTTTCTTTAGATGCGAAGCCTTGAAGTGTAGAAGTAGTACCTATAATTTCATTTTCTTCAGCAAACCACATACACACACTTTTGCCATCTTTTAGATAGTATGATTTGACACCACCTTTTAGAATTAAATAGAAATAATGATGTCGCTTACCTTCAGCTATTAATATAGTTCCTTTGTCAAGATTTATAAATGACGATTGATTCATAAAGACATTTAAGGACTCTTTCCCTAGGGCAGGGAAGTATGATTTTAGTGTTTCTTGAAGTGCAGATTTATCCATTTTCACCGTAAATGTAGTAAATTACTATTTCCTTTTCTACAAACCATTTTGTCTGACTCCTTCATTTTTCCGTTAAAAATTGTTTAATCCTAATCTTTATTGCCATTGCATATCACATAGACGGTAGAAAACTCGTTTCTTCACAAAAGCGGCACGATAATTCGTATTTTTAGGTATAAGAATCTAACAATAAATCATGTTATATTTGTGCAACTAATCTATAATAAATAAAACCTAATGAAAATAATCATTCCAATGGCGGGTTGGGGATCTCGACTTCGCCCACATACATTGACTGTACCAAAACCAATGGTGCATATTGCAGGCAAACCTATCGTACAGTGGTTGGTAGAAAATTTAGCAAAATCTGTAGAGGGAACTATAGAGGAAGTGCACTTCATCATCCGTGAGGAGTTTGGTAAAGCCACAGAAGAAAAACTCATGGAAGTTGCAGCAAGTTTAGGTACAAAAGGAATGATTTCTTATCAAGATAGTCCAGAAGGAACAGCGCATGCTATTTATTGTGCTAAGGAAAGTTTGGATGGCAATGTGATTGTTGCTTTTGCAGATACATTATTTAAAACAGATTTCACTATAGATCCAAGCAAAGATGGTGTGATATGGGTAAATAAAATAGATGATCCTTCAGCTTTTGGTGTAGTGAAGTTAGATGCAGATAATGTTATTACAGATTTTGTAGAAAAACCGCAAGAATTTGTTTCAGATTTGGCAATTATTGGTATTTATTATTTCAAAGATGGTGCTGCACTTAAATCAGAAATAGAATATTTGCTTGATAATGATATTCGTGAAAAAGGAGAATATCAATTGACAAATGCCCTTGAAAACTTGAAGCAAAAAGGAGCAAAATTTGTCCCAGGTGAAGTGATAGAGTGGTTAGATTGTGGCAATAAAAATGCCTGTATCTATACCAATCAGCGAATATTAGAGTTTATCAAGGAAGAAGAGCAGATAAAATTTAGCGATAGCTTTGAAAATACTATCGTGATAGAGCCTTGCTATATAGGAAAAGATGTCAGTTTGAAAAATACAATAGTAGGACCGCACGTTTCTATAGGAAATGGAACGAGTATCGAAAATAGTATTTTGAAAAATAGTATTGTACAGCAGGACACCCATCTTGATGGACTTATACTCGAAAATGCGATGATAGGAAGCAAAGCGACTATTATCAAAAAAGCCAAAGATTTAAGTCTTGGTGATTATACAACGATAAAGTAAATTATGACTAAACGGACGAAACATATATTTTTTCTCATACTCCTTATATCTTGTAGCACATCTGTCGCTATGGCACAGGGCAAAAAAGGAAAAAAGAAAAAAGAAAAAGGGAAAACTGAGGAAGTTGTACAGGCGCCTAAAGAACTTACAGAAGCACAAATAATTAAAGCAGATCGCTATTTCTTTGATGCACAACGAGAAAAAATAGCTGGTAATCCTCAAGGTGCGTATGATAATTTTGAGGCAGCTGTGAAAATCAATCCTAATATTGATGCTGCTTTTTATGAAATGGCGCAAATAATCGTTCGTACAGGAGATTTTGAAACGGCTACATTATATACTCAAAAAGCACTTGAGTTGAAGCCTGACAATAAATGGTATAATGAGTTTTATGCCGACCTACTCTCTGCTCAATACAAAGATGAAGAGGCTGCTGCTGTTTTTAATAAGTTGAGAAAAACGTATCCAGATAGCTATGAATATTACTTAGCCGAAATAGATTTTTTGGCGAGTGCAGGCAAATACAATGATGCCTTGAAAGTATTGGCAGAATTTGAAGAAAAAATAGGATATAATGCCGAAATAGCGAATACACGATATTCATTGCACATGATTTCGGACAATCCTGATGCGGCAGAGAAAGAGCTTGTCAAGCTTGCAGAAAGCGATCCAGACAATAATGACTATCAAAACATGTTGGCCGATCATTATTTTCAAAATCGAGAGTATGATAAAGCGAAAGACATTTATGAGAAGATTTTAGAAAATGATCCTACAGACGCTTTAGCGATTACTTCCCTTGCCAACTATTATTACGAAAATGACGATCATGAAAAATACATGTATTATTCACGAAAAGCATTTTCAGATCCGAGTGTCAATATAGATCCTAAAGTGGGAGTTTTGTATAGCTATATTTCGGATATGGAAGCAGATTCTAGTGATTTTGCTGATGCGATAGAATTAGCAGAATTGGTAAAAGAAGCCCATCCAGATGATGCAAAAAGCTACGCTGTAACAGGAGATTTGTACAATATCAATGAAAATTATACACTAGCACTTCTTAATTATGAAAAATCATTAGAAATACGCAATGACATCTTTTCTGTATGGCAACAAGTATTTTTCATTCTTAGCGATGAGGAAAGATATGATGATTTAATAGCGAAGACTAATGAAGCGAAAGAACTTTTTCCTAATCAAGGGATTCTGTATTATTTTAATGGAGTAGGATATCATCAGACAGATGACTATGAAAATGCGGCAAAATCATATAGTAAAGGAGCGAAAATGGCATTTGATAATCGCCCACTTCAAGAACAGTTTTATTCGAGTCTTGGAGATGTCTATAATAGCTTAGAGGATTATGAAAATTCAGATGAAAGTTTTGAAAAGGCATTGAAAATAAATCCTAGAAGTGCATATGTGTTGAATAATTACAGTTACTATTTATCACTACGAAAAGACAAATTAGATGAAGCATTAGAGATGTCAGCATTGTCTAATGAAATTAGTCCAGATAATCCATCTTTCCTTGATACATATGCATGGATTTTGTATCAAAAAGGCGACTACAAAAAGGCTTTAGAATGGCAAGAAAAAGCGATTGAACATGCCGATGGCGATCGAGCAACTCTTTTTGAGCATTATGGTGATATTTTGTTAGAATTAGATAGAAAAGAAGAAGCAATCAATTATTGGGAAAAAGCGATTGATGCAGGTGGTGGAGATAATGCATCAATTTCTCAAAAGATAAATGAACACGAATAGATGAAAAAGCTTTTTTTTATCCTTATATCGCTTCTTGTAGTACTGATAGCTTGTAAGTCTTCAAAAGGCGTTATCGATGGTAGTGCTGAGAGTATTAGTAGTAAGACACTTTATAAGCAAGTCAAAGAAAATAATTTTGATTTTGAGACTTTTTCTGGCAAGGCAAAAATGAGATTTGAAGACAAGAGTATGGATCAATCTTTTACTGCTCATTTTAGGATAGAAAGGGATAAAACCATCTGGATTTCGCTTACAGGACCTTTTAGTATAGAAGGTGTTCGTGTGCTTATTTCTCAAGATTCTATTGAGATTATTGATAAGTTAAATGGTCGCTACTACAAACAGCCTTTTAGTTTCATGAGTCAGTATATTCCTTTTGAGGCAGATTTTGCATTTGTGCAAGCGCTTATCATTGGCAATAGTCTTGGTGAAATGCACAAAAAACAAGACATCCTTATTCAAGATGAAATGTATACAGCAAAAGGACAAATTGGCAATATTGATGCTGAATATACTATCCTGCCAACCAATCATAAATACCATAAAATTCTACTTTCCGATAATGCTTATGAACGTGAAGCTACGATGAGTTTTACGGGTTATAAAGATACAGATTCACAGCCATTTGCTATGTATCGTACGCTCAATTTTGCAGATGCACAAAATGATGTGTATATCCAAATGGAATTTAAAAACGTAAAAATCGGAGAAGAACTTACCTTTCCATTCAGAATATCTGATAAATACGAAAGGATAGAATGATTTTGAAGACAAAAAATGCGATTGCTTACAGCCTTGTTGTGGTTTTTATGACGATGAGTCTTTTCGTATTTGCTCAAAATGATAAAAAAGCATCTTTACAAAAAGAATATAATGCGCTTCTAGAAGAAATCGCAGATATAGAAAATCTACTCAAAGAAGCAACTTCACAAAGAGAGCAATCTCTTGCTCAATTGCAAGCACTTGAAGCCAAAATAAACAGTCGACAAGAGTTGATGGACAATATCAATAATCAAGTAATAGTCGTCAATCAAAACATCAGTACACAACAAGCAGAAATCCAAAAAATGGAAAATGATATTGCTGTACTGAAAGAAGAATATGCAGAGATGATTTACAATTCTTACAAAGGAATGTATCTCAAGAATCAGATTTCTTTTATTTTCTCTGCTGAGAATTTCAATCAAGCGATGAATCGGTTTAATTACTTGCGTTCATATGCGGCATATAGAGAAAGTCAGGCAGAACTTATTCAGCAAACTATAGTGGATCTTCAAGAAAAGATAATAGCGCTAGAAGCAGAAAAGGTAGAACTAGATGAATTGCTAAAAGAAGAAGAAGCACAAAAGGAAATTCTTCTAGCAGAAAAAGCTGAAAAGGACATTTTACTAACTCAACTTAAAGAAGATGAAGATAATCTGAAGCAGCAAGTCCAAGAAAAAAATCAAGCAGCGCTAGCACTTAATAATGAGATACAAAATATTATAGAGGAAGAAATACGTCTAGCAAAAGAAAAAGCTGAAGCAGAAAATCCTAGCACGACCACTACAAACAACACAAGTAGTGAAAATGCATTTGCGCTTACACCAGAGGAGCAAGCACTATCTACAAGTTTTATCAATAATATGGGAAAACTTCCTTGGCCTGTTGTGACAGGGCATATTATAGAACGATTTGGTGAACATCCACATCCCACACTTATAGGTGTCAAAATCAATAATAATGGTTTAAATATTCAAACAGAAGAAGACGCAGCTGTCCGTGTAATTTTTGAAGGGAAAGTAATTAATGCTTTTTATTTGCCAGCTACGCAAAATACTGTATTAGTAAAGCATGGAGAATATTATACTGTATATTCCAATCTTAAAACAGTCAATGTAAAAGCAGGAGATTTGGTATCTACAAAGCAAAATATAGGTACAACTTATACCTCAGAAAAAGATGGTGTATCTATCGTTCATCTTGAAATATGGAAAGGAACTACAAAATCTAATCCTGAGCCTTGGCTTTCTCAATAAAAAATCGAAATAGATGCTTACTTTTGTCGCAAATTGACAACAATGGCACTACGCATTCTCATTACTGGAGGTACATTTGACAAAGAGTATAATATGATAGACGGAAGTCTTCATTTTACAGAGACACATCTTCCTGAGATTTTAGAAATGGGGCGTTGTACTGTTGATTATTCTTTGCGTACGCTTATGATGATAGATAGCTTGGAGATGACAGAAGCTGATAGGGAGATCATTCGTATAAATTGTCAAAAATGTGATGAAGAGAATATTCTTATCACACATGGTACCGATACTATGACGGAGACTGCTAAATTTTTAGCCGCAGCGAATATCAAAAAAACAATTGTACTTACAGGTGCAATGATGCCTTACAAGTTTGGTGCTTCAGATGCACTTTTCAATTTAGGAAGTGCAATGGCGTTTGCTCAAGCGTTAGATGATGGAGTTTATATTGTTATGAATGGCAAATTTCATGCTTGGGATGAAGTAAACAAAAACAAAAAGACAGGTATTTTTGAAGAGATAGATTAGTGTAATCTAAACTCTTTTTTCCTAGTGTTTTATTTATAGTAGTTCGTCTACTATTCGCTCTATAGAATATCCTTCTGCTTCAGCTTTATAATTTCTAAATATACGATGACGAAGAATAGGTGTTGCTACAGCTCTTACATCTTCTATATCTGGAGAGTACTTTCCATTCATAGCAGCATGACATTTTGCTCCGAGTACAAGATTTTGTCCTGCTCTTGGTCCTGCACCCCATGCGATATAGTTATTGATTAGCTCAGGTGCTGTATCACGATTAGGACGAGTTTTATTGACCAATTTAACAGCATATTCAAGCACATTGTCTGCAATAGGTATTTTGCGTACCAATTGTTGGAAATACATTATTTCTTCCCCAGACATGATTTTATCAGTATTTACTTTGATGTTTGAAGTTGTATTCTTTACGACCTGTATTTCTTCTTCATAGCTAGGGTAGTCTAGTATGATATTAAACATAAAACGATCAAGCTGTGCTTCTGGCAATGGATATGTCCCCTCTTGTTCTATCGGGTTTTGTGTAGCTAATACGAAAAATGGCTTAGGTAAAATATGGCTAACACCTGATACTGTCACAGAGCGTTCTTGCATAGCTTCGAGCAATGCTGCTTGTGTTTTAGGCGGAGTACGATTTATCTCATCAGCAAGTATGATATTGCTAAAAATAGGTCCTTTATTAAATTTGAACTTACGTGAATCATCTAAAATCTCAGCACCTAGAATATCAGAAGGCATTAAATCCGGAGTAAATTGTACACGATTAAAACTCAAGTCTAGCACATTGGCAATTGTATTGACTAGCAATGTTTTTGCCAAACCTGGAACACCTACAAGTAAGCTATGACCATCACAAAAAATAGAAGTAAGTACCAATTGTACGGCTTCTTCTTGCCCTACGATTATTTTACTTATTTCGTTTTTTAATACCTTTGATTTTGCTGCAAATCCATCTACAGCCTCTACATCTGATGTATAGTTCATATTCTTCTCCGTTTATTGGTTTTTCCATTTATCAAGACTCGTACAGTTGTCATAATCCTCATTTATTTTTACATAAATTGTAGGACTTTTCTTCTCTATCCAGTCGTTCATCTGTTCTGCTTGCTTGGCTTGTTTTGCTACTGCTTTGATTTTGCTATAGTCAGTATCTAAACTAGCTTGATGAGCAGGTGTTTCTGATTTTAGATATACTATACGATAGCCTGTTTTGCCATCATAAGATAAGTGTGTCATGACAGGAGTATAACCACCTTCTTCTACGCCATCTAGTGCAAGTGCTATATTTCCTTCTAGTTCGCTCATTTCAAAAAATGTATTACCTGTCTGCTGATTGGTCAACAGACCACCATTGTTGCTTGAACCTTCTTCTTCGGAATATAATGCTACAGCTTGCTCAAAAGTAACATCTCCGCTAAGCAATTTTTCTTCTATATCAAGAATATCTTTTTCTAGTTGTACTACGTTTTCATTTCCTACATCAGGAGTGATAAGAATGTGGCGTACATCTATTTTATTTCCTTTTTTGTCCAATAATTGTATAATATGATAACCAAATTGAGTTTCTACAACTTCAGACACTTCATTGATTTCCAATCGAAACGCAGTTGCTTCAAATTCTGTGACGAGTTGACCTCTTTGTACATACCCAAGGTTTCCACCATCATTTGAAGAACCTGGATCATCAGAGTAAAGTAGCGCTTGAAATCCAAAATCACTTCCTGCTAATATTTCTTCACGAATCTTTTGTGCTTTTTCTTTAGCAGCTTGTTTTTGTAGGATATTAGGCTTTGCATAGATGACGATTTCACCTATCTCTACTTCTGTATTGAAAAACGGTAAGCTATCTTGTGGGATAGAATTGAAAAAATCAAAAACCTCTTCTGGTGATACATAGGTGTCAGCAAAAACAGTGCTTTGCATTCTGTCCGCTAAAAGTTGATTGAAAATATCTTCTCTAAAATCTTCTTTCAAGTCATAGACTGACTTCCCGTAGTATTCTTCTAGTTTTTCTTCCGATCCGAAAAGTGATACGAAATACTGAATACGTCTTTCCAATTCGCTGTCAACTTCATCATCAGAGATATAAATACTATCACGCTCTGCTTCTACTACAAAAAGTTTTTCGAGCATCAATTGATCGAGTATCTGGCATTTCAAATCTGTATCATACATACCGCTCGCCATTGCTTGCTGGTATTGTACTTCTACATCAGAATGCAATATAATATTGTCTTCTACTATGGCAGCGATACCATCTATTTTTTGGGCAGTAAGTTGGCTAAATGCTAGAAGAGCAAAAAGACTAAAAATCGTATATTTCAAATGCTTCATTATTTATTCCTGTTTGATATGTTGTTTCTGTGTATTCTTTGAGAAAATCTTGTTTTTTCTGGTAAGTAGCTAGTTCGATGATTTTGTCTTTGACAGTCTCAAAGGGCTTAGCTTCTCCTTCTTCGATTATTTGTTTGATTCGATAGAGTACAATAGTCGATTCGTTGGTGTAGTGTGTCGCATAGTTAGGCGTAGGATACAAAAGATAATTTACCAAATTTGTATTCTCCTTCAATTCTTCTTTGGTGTACCATTTTCCCAATTGTCCTTGGCAGAGTGTTGGGTTACTTTCACAGTAGTTTTCCATTTCTTGCGGCATAGCTCCTGTATTGAGCGAAGACTGTAGTGTAGCGACATTCTCCGTTCCTTCTGGTAAAATAAAATATTGTACTTCAAAAAGTGTTGCGGGTACTACAAAATTATTTTTGTATGCATCATAATACTGCTGTAGCTCTTCTTCTTCTATCTCAAAATTGGTATTATCAAGTAAATGGGCTTGTAATTCACTTATGATTAGTGAAGTTTTATAGTCTTCTACTTTCCTATAAATTGATTGATGATCTGTAGTTTCACTTGCACTTTGAACGAGAAGTTGTCTCTTTATCCATTCGCTTCTATAGTTTTCTATTGCTGTAGTGCTATCCGATGCTGTAGTCTTATTTTTCAAATCCGCTATATCAGATGTATATAGATACATATCTCCTACTTTAGCGATAGGGTTTTCATCTCCATGCACAGTGTCTTTTTTGCCGCAAGCAGCAAAAAGTAATAAAAGCGATATGTATAACCATCCTTTTCTCAAGACTACTCTTTGATAAGTGATTCTAATACATACTTATTGATTTCAACTTTGTATTTCCCATTGAGTTCTTCGAGCCATTCTTTTTCCAATTGTGCTTGGTAGTCAGAAATTACATATCCTCTAGTCTCATGTAGTTCTTTAGGTTCAGGGTCTCTTATTTTATTGACGTAAGTATAGTGTATTTTATCTCCTTCACGTTTCTCTAAACTGAATCCTTTTTCCCATTGTAGTTCTTCGTCTGCAAATGTATTCGTTCCTTTTTCGTGTTTCCCATTTACGGTAACCAATACTTCTTCTTTTTTATTGAGTTTGCTCAAGATAAAGTTCATGTCTTTTCCTTTACTTACCAATTTTTTCACTTTAGCATTTGCTTTTTCACTTGTCGTTGTATAAGTAGTATAATCTATTCGATTGTCCCACATGTAGTCTTTTTTATGCGCTTCATGATAAGTTTTTAAACCAGTAGTATCTTCTACTGCTTTTGTCCATACTTTATCGTCAGTCAATTCAAAAAGTAGGATTCCATCATGATATTCTTGCATTAGATTTTTAAAATCTTCATCAATATCCGCAAGATTTTTTTCACGAAAATCCATTATCATCTGGTCACGATAAGCGTAGTACATTTTTTCAAATGCAGCAGCTTCTGCTTTAGTATTTCTTTTTTGATAAATCTCTACATACATCAGGAAGTCAGCTTGTGTGTATACCTGAGTACTGATAGAAAAAAGAGTGTTTTCATAAGGTGTTTTATCTTCTATCACATACTGAGTAGCGCCATAATGTTCGACCATTAGATCTAGTAAACTTTCAAGATTTTCCTTATTTTCTTTAAATCCAAAATAATCTTTTGTGTCAGTAATTGTTTTTTCTTTTGCTACATTGGAACGAGAATCTCTTTCGATACGTGTTTTCAACGTATTTTCCATTTCATTATAGCTCTTTTGTGTCGATTTGCTGATACGCTTAATGATGTGCCATCCTATAGATGTTTTGACAGGAGAAGAGATGTCGCCATCATTTTCTAGTGCAAAAGCTGCGTCTGCAAAACTAGTCAGCATTTCTGCACCACTAAGTTCTGGAAGCTCTCCATTATTGTATTTTGTTTTATTGTCGTCAGAATATGTTTTTACCGCATTTTCAAAAGTCATCGTTTCATCCATGAGAGAAGCGTAAACTCTTGCCGCTTCTTCTTGAGCTGCTACTTGTGTAGCTTCATCATCACTTGTTTTGCTTTTGATAAGAATATGTGCTGTCTTCATTTTTCCTCTTGCATCACGCTTATCATGTACAAGGACGATATGATATCCAAATCGTGTAGCAACAGGATCAGATACTTTATCTACATCAGTATTATACATCGCTGATTCAAATGGATATACAGTCTGAAAAACAGATAAATAGCCCAAATGACCACCATTATCTACAGCAGAAGGATCATCAGAGTATTCTTTTGCCAATTGTGCAAAATCAGTATAACTCGCTTTTTTCTTTATTTTATTAATCTCTTTGAGTACCGCAGCAGAATCTACAGTTGTAGGATTTGCATTTGGCCATCCGATAAGGATGTGACTCGCATCGACTTCATAAAGTGAGCGATCGTATGCTTCTCTCAACAATGTTTCTGTTGCTTCTTTGTCAGAAAGATATGTTTTTGACAATTGCTTACGATAGCTAGCAAGCTCTGCACTAATCGCTTCATCTTTGTCGAGTTCTAAAGCCTCTGCTTCTTTGACTTTTAGTTTGAAATTGACATAAAGCTGAAGATATTCTTCGAGAGATTCTCTACTAAAGTCTGCTTGTCCGTTGATGTTGTTTTTGGTGTATACTCGTACAAACTCTTCGGTAGAAACAGGAACACCATCTATAGCAAAAATGGGTTGCGGCATCATTCGTTTTGCTGCAAATGCAATATTAAATAAGGCAAAAAATATAAGACCAAACTTTTTCATCATGATTTTGATTTTTTATTGGTTGGCAAATATAAGATTTTAGCCCATTCGTATGGGATTAAAAACGGAATGAAAAGCGAAAATATAGCGGTTTAGCTATTTTTAACGTGAAAATGAAGTTTTAGAAGGCAAATTGAAAATTGAAAAATGGCGAAATGGAGCGTTTTCGGTCAGAATTTTCATATTCAATAAGATTTATTTCTGCTCCTATATTGAAATATCCATTGTTCCCCATTTCAATAGAATATCCTCCACCAAAAAAGACGTTTTTATTATTAGAAAGAGAATATAATCGACTACTTTTACCAACTAATCCATTTATTTCTCCACTAAATTGAGCAAATATCCCATTCCATATATAGGCTCGCATATAACTTTTGTTGCCTAGTAAATGAAAAGCATCTTTATTTATTCTATCTTTTAAAATGCGATAATTTAGTCCTGTTCCTAATTCTAATCGATCTTCAACTATTTGATAACTTAATATAGGAGTAATAGCAAACCCTAATTCAAATTTATCAATATAGAAATATCCAAAATCAGCACCTAGTCTTAATCTTTTATTTAAGTTGTTTTTCTCTTTATCTTTTTTCTTTTTATCAAAACCTACAAATTCTTCCTCTTCTTCTGTATCGGGAGAGTCATTGTCGTATTCGTTTTGTCCATAGCTTATGGCAAAGCAAAAAATAAAAATGAATATTGCTAATCCTTTTTTCATATATCAAATGTAACTATCAATTTTTGATTTTATTATACGACAATTGTTAAAAAGCCTGTAATTCTACTAATTTCTTGTAAAGTCCATTTTTGGCAATAAGGCTTATATGGTTGCCTTTTTCTACGATTTTCCCTTCATCCATGACACATATTTCATCTGCAAACTGTATCGTAGAAAGTCGATGTGCGATTACGATAGAAGTACGGTTTTTCATCAGTTTTATCAATGCGTCTTGTACTAGCTTTTCAGATTCAGAATCTAAAGCAGAAGTTGCTTCATCCAGTATTAAGATTGGAGGATTTTTGAGAATTGCACGGGCAATGGTGAGTCGTTGTCGCTGTCCACCACTTAGGTTTTGCCCTCTATCTCCTATTGGCGTATTGTATCCGTTTGCCATTTCGGTGATAAATTCATGCGCATTAGCAATTTTTGCAGCTTCTATGATTTGTTCTTCAGATGCATTTATTCCAAAAGCGATATTGTTTTTTACAGTATCATTAAAAAGAATAGAGTCTTGTGTCACAATTCCCATGAGTTGACGCAGATCACTTTTGGCATATTTTCGGATATCAATACCGTCTATCGTTATTTCTCCTTCTTGTACATCATAAAATCTTGGGATAAGATCTGCTAAAGTAGTTTTTCCTGCACCAGAAGGTCCTACTAAAGCAAGTACGTTTCCTGCCTTTATTTCAAGGTTAACTTTATCTACAATTGGTTTATTATCATAATTGCGATAGGCAAATGACACGTTTTCAAAAACGATGTTATGCTCAAAATTTGTTTTTTCAATCGGATTCTCTGCTTCTATTATTTCATCTTTTTCGTCCAATATTTCATTGATTCTATCTACAGCACCCAGTCCTTTATTGACATTGTAGTAGGCAGAAGAAAAGTTTTTGGCAGGACCTATGATAGAGCCAAAAGAAATGAGATAAAAGATAAAAATAGATGTCGAAATCATCCCAGATATCACTTCATTTCCTCCTACCCATATAATAGTGGAGAAAACAGTGATTGCCAAAAATTCTGTCAAAGGAGAGGAGAGGTATCGCTTACGCAAAACGCCATTCATGATTTTGAGAAAGACATTGCTTTCTTTTTCAAAATGGGCTTGTTTGTATTGCTCAGCAGTAAATCCTTTGATAACACGCATGCCACCGATAGTCTCATCATACAGTGAAGTAAGAAAACCTAGTTGCTGTTGCCCTTTGAACGAAGGTTTTTTAAGCGTACGTCCTATTGCTCCTACAAATACAGCGATTATGGTAATCAAAAAGAGTACGAAAAGAGTCAATTTGATACTTATTGAGAATAAAATACCCATAAAAACTAAAATCATTACAGGTTCTTTAAAAATGATTTCTAAAACACTCAAGACACCATTTTCTATTTCTACGACATCAGCAGTTAGATTGGCAATAAGATCACCTTTTTTCTTTTTGTTGTAGAAAGATAGCGGTAAAGAAAGAATTTTTTTGTTGAGACGAACACGTATATCTCTTACTACGCCATTGCGAATAGGTGCCATAAAATGCTGTGCTAGATAGCGAAATAGGTTTTTGAAGAAAAAGGAAAAAACCATAAATAGTGCTATAAAAATCAAGCCTGCTTCTTTGGTCTCATAATGTGAAATCACTTTTGTGATAAAGTAGCTAAAGGTATCTTTGATGGCATGTATATTGAGCGCAAAATCTGGGCGATTGTGTATCATAGGGGTCTCACCTAAGAGCATATCTATAAAAGGAATGACGGTAGCAATAGAAAAAACAGAAAATAAAATGTACAATAAATTGAAAAATACATTCAGAATTGCTTCTACTTTGTAGTGCTTTAGATATTGTAAAATGCGAGAAAAATTGCCCATAAATGGATGTAAAGATATTTTATCTAGGTCACTTTTTATATTTATCGCATTTTTAGTTTAAAACGATCTATTTTTAATCTACTGATTTTTGATTATAGAGGAGAAAAGAGATTATGTTTTCTAGTGGATGATTGTAATTGCGCTTATCGGATGATTATAAGCGGAGTATGACCGCAGGGAATATTCCGTCTTATATATTGTTAGCTGCTGCACTTCATTAGATAAAGTATAATTGTTTTAGTTGTTTTCTGACTTGATGTACTGCTTTTCCATTTGCTTTGTCTATAAGAGTTGAATTGTTCTTCAATTTA
>JBMZDS010000005.1:0-20407 GCA_049614465.1 Chitinophagales bacterium | reverse complement strand
TTGAGAGTATTTGTAGTGTTAATGATTTAGTATTTCCTGAAATATTAAAATAGTTTATTTCCATCCACTAATCCGTCCACTATTACAAATTTTAACCATTAAGTCATTGAAAATCAATGTATATATTTGTTTCATGTGGGACCACATAAAAAGCACTTACATTATAATGTAAGTGCTTTTTGCTTTTAGATGAATAGTTATTTTAAATATTTACGTTCAATCCAAAATGTCCCAAAAGGAATGATTGAAGCCAAAACGGCAAGAAAGATTATTTTTATATTCCATCCTAGTTTTCTCGCTACAGGTATTATCATAAGAATGTATAGTATAAATAATACACCATGAATCATGCCGCCTATTTTGTTTGGCATAGGCATGTCTAGCATGTATTTTAGAGGCATGCCGATAAACAGCAGAAAAAGATAGCTCAACCCCTCTAGGATAGCTGTGATGCGAAATAATTTTGTCCAGTTCATTTTATTCTATTATATCAACCATTGTTGCATTAGCAATGTTATCATTAGCCTCTCTGATAAAAGCAACTAAGTGCATATTTTCTATTTGCCATTCGTTTGCTGAATCATAGTCATTTATGTCAATTTCAAATTCTTTGATTATTACAGTGTTTTCAAGTAAGTCTACTGTAAGTGGCTCACCTATGATGGGAGTTATAGATTTACGCAAGATGTATTCATGTTCATAGTCTAAGACATGGATGCTTCCATCAAGCTGTTCTGCTATGATGTGGCTCTCTGTCAAGAAAAAACCTAAGTTATGTCCAGTAACATCACTAGCATACTCTAGTGTTATGCGATAAGTCATGGTTCGCTCTACTATATTAGTAGCGAGTATCTCAAGTTGCATATTTACATTAGTGCTTGTACTTAACTCGTCAAGTACAGATGACTCCCATGTTCCTATTGATGTTTGTAGTCTATCGCCATTGATTGTTTTTCTATTGATAAAGCAAGACGGTTTTACTCCTACAGGACCTAGTGTATTAGCGATAAGTTCTGCATCTGTATTTCTCAAATCTGGATCTTCTAGTGTATAAGGTAGTGCTAGTAAATCGCTATGGATAGTTACTGGCACGATTCTTTCTCCGTGCGTGATAACCATATCATGAGTAGCTACGTTACCCGCTGGGCAATTGAAACATCGAACTCCAGAAAATTCTTCAAATAATATATTTTTAACTCCTGCTGTAATAGGTGTGCTAGAGATATAATTAGTATCAACTAAAGCGATTTGACTCTCTTCAAGAATAATCACAGGGCCGACTTCTTCACAAGAAGCAAAGCAAAGAATAATTGTGACTAAATAAAAATAAGCTATTTTTTTTTTCATAATATGATTTATTGATAGTTAAAAACTAGTATTGATGCCCGCGCGAACGCCATTAAATGCAGGCTCAAGACGACAAACTCCTCCTGTACAGACAATACCTTGCACTTGTCTTACGTATGAGATGTAAAAACGATGCTGTTTTTCTGTATAAGATGCAAATACCGAATAGTAATGTTGATTAGAACTCGATTCATTTGGTCCAGGCTTGAAATTCCACATATCTGAAACAGAGAATGACAACTTAGGAGCTACATTAAATTCTACTAACCCATACATCCATTGTCCAAAATCTTCAACTGCATGCTGATATTGTAATTCAAATCGGATAGATTTTTTGCGATCAATTTTATATGTCAGTTCTGTGAATGGGGAATAGGCATGTACTAGGTAGTCTGCAGAAGATTTTCCTTCATAAAATTTTTGATTGTATTGGACAAATTGCCCTCCTACTGTCCATTTAATTTTTTTACTTACCTTCCATGCAAAGTCAGCATACAACTCTCTGTATAATACATCTTCTGCATAACTGTTAAAATCTACTTTGTTTTTATGTAATTCTGAAAAACTAAAATTCAATGTTTTTCCTCTCTTAGGAGTATAAGTAAAATCAAGAGAAACAGATGTTTCTTCTATATCATTAGCATTAGGGGCGTATCTTGCAGGCAATCTCAAAGAGTTTTGACGATTGATAGGGGCTATGAAGTTCATTCCTCCGTTGAGTATTGTTCCTGTATGTTCTGGGGAACTTCTAAATTGAAAATGATCTATACGCTTAAATTGTCCTGCAATTCCGAATCCTTTTTTAGTATAAGTAAGACTTGTAAATAAGGCATTTCCTGCTTTGTTGGCATAAGGGATTCCTTCAGCTACTTTTACAGCTTCTTTTGTTTTATATGCTCCTTCTACATACCAGCTAAATCTACCGATACTCAATGTATTGTATGCTGAAAATAAGTAGGTATTGTATTTAGGGATAAAGCGATCGTCAATATTTGCATAGCCATTTATAGTGTTTGCTATTGTCGTCATTGATTCCTCATCTATTGTTCTATTTACAGCAGCGATACCAGGCATTAGTGTTAGTTTTGTCTCTTCACCTAGTTGATAGTATCCTTCAATATTTGCTCCTTTGACAAAAGTCTTTGTGTACTCTAGCCTATCTTTTTTGACTCCGCCAAATGCTTTGACACTTATATTATCTCCTATGTTATATTTAGCATGAATGCCATATATTGCATTATCTATTCCTAAAAAACGATCTTCGTATGAACGAAATATCATGCCACTCCCAAATTGATCATAGAATGCTCCTCCAGTTAGTGTTAGATTGTTAAAACTTTTACGGACATACCACCTTCCTATGCCAAATGCGGTATAGGCTTCTTGGTTAGGATTGTGTAGCCTTGAATTGAGATACATGTCAAATCGTATGCCTGCATCAAAATCAAGGTCAGGATTACTATAGTTGACAGTCATCCATGAGTCCATAGACGATTTGAGATCGTCAAAATGGTTGAAGCCAGCAGCTCCTATTGATGTATCTCTTACATAATAATCATTTCGCAATTCTAAATCTCCAGAAAAAAATCCTTGAGCAAAAATAGACGATATGATTGTGCTAAAAACGGAGAGGAGTATTATCTTTCGCATAGAATACATTTATTGTACTAAATAAATAAAGCCACAAATGTAGTATTTGTGGCTTTAAAAATAAATTTCAAACTTCCTTATTTTATTTTTTGATGAAAGTCTGTGTGTAGTATGTATTTGTTTTACTATCCAATAATTTCAATAGATAAAAACCATTTTCTAAATCTTGAACATCTACAGTATTGGAGTATGATAGTTCTTTTACTTTCTTGCCTATTACATTGTACATTTCTATTTGAGAAATATCATTTGGGTTGTTTACACCTTCTATATTAATAATAGTTTGAGCCGGATTAGGGAATATAAAGAAATCTTCTTTTGATACTGTATATACAGCGGTAGTAGTGTCCGGATTGGCAGTGATGTCTAGTTTATATGTTAAGTTAAGAGTTGCACTCGGTACTCCTATTACACTTGCTTGTACTTTTACTTCTGTAGAGCCTGAAGTCAAGTTAGGAATAATACCAAATTTCATTACAGAATTAGAGTCAGCATCTAATGAATACCCTTGCGAATATCCACTGTATATAGCAGGACAAGTTAATTTATCACAAAGAGTTAATGTCCATTCCGATGGAGTACTAGCATCTATAGATATTATTCTCCAGTTGATGTCTAGTGTTTCTGTTGAATCATTTGTTAAGTAACCTGTCAAATTAACTTCGTCAAAAGCGGTAGTTACTTCTTCATTTCCATATAGAGAATCCATAGGACTATATGATATTTGAGCAATAGTATATTGAGTAGCGCAAATTAATAATGTGAATACGAAAAGTAGTTTTTTTATCATTTTATTTGAATTTTATTATCCAAAGATAGATAAAAAAACTATTTTAGCAAGCGAAAATTTTTTAAAACTAAAAAAAAACAGATGAAAAATCAATTACTTTTTGTAGCATTATGCTTATTAGGTTTCTATACTGCAGGTGCTCAAACTCTTTTAAGTGAAACCTTTGACACAGGCATTCCTGCTTCATGGCAGAATATAGACAATGCTGGCGGAGGATCTTGGGAATGGATTAACCAAGATGGAGACCAATTTGCAGTTTTCAATTCTGATGGATTCGGAAATGATAGCCAAGCTGAAAATGCAGACTTAATCACTCCATCTATAGATTGCTCAAGCAATAGTACTGTAGCACTTTCGTTCAATTCTACTTTTGTACAATATGCTTCAAGTGTAGGTTCTGTATCAGTATCAAATGATAATACTAATTGGACTACATATTATACTGTAAATGCTGATGAAGGAGGAACTCAAATTATTGATATATCTGCTACAGCAGCTAATGAGGCTACAGTCTATGTAAAGTTTAATTATGTTGGGAACTGGGATTATTATTGGATTATAGATGATGTGACTGTTTATGCACCTTTAGCAAAAAACATGTCTGTTACTTCTATTTCTACAGGTATTTATCAAGATATAAGTAATGCCCCTGTTTCTATTGAAGGATCTATTATGAATTTAGGTTCAGAAACGGTAACTTCATTCGATATTAATTATACAATTGATGGCGGGATGGCAGTTACAGCACCTGTGACAGCAGTAAGTATTGGGTTTGGTGAAACATATGATTTTACTTCTTCTATGGGATGGACTCCTGATGATATCGGTACATATTCTATAGAGGTATATGCTTCGAATATTAATGGTGGGGCTGATGAAGATATGTCTGATGATGCATCTTCTCAATCAATATTAGTTTACGCTGATGCTGTACAAAGAGTTCCATTATTTGAAGTATTTACAAGTTCTACATGTCCTCCTTGTCAACCAGGGAACATTAATTTTCATAGTATTGTAGATTCAAAAGACGCTCATACATATTCATCTCTTAAGTTTCAACAAGACTTTCCTGGTACAGGAGATCCTTATGCTACAGACGAGACTGTTGCTAGGAGAAACCATTATGGTGTAAATGCTATTCCAAATATGCAAATAGACGGAGGATGGGATGGAAATGCCAATTCTTTTACAGAGCAATTGTATCAAGAGGCAACTCAAGTACCATCTTTCTTATATCTACAGGCTACATATGACATAGATGCAGCTACTCAAACAGTTAGTTATAATGTTGATGCAATGGCTTTACAAGATTATTCAGATGGCAATTATAAGCTACACATAGCAATAATAGAAAATATTACAACTGCAAATGTAAAATCTAATGGCGAAACAGAATTTGAGCAAGTGGTAAAGAAAATGATTCCAGATGAAAATGGTACTGATATAGCATCATTGACTTCTATGTCTCTTGTAAACGAATCAGGGTCTTATACATTCAATGGTTCTTATCGATTGTCTCCAGATGGACAAGCAGCTAGTAGAATAGATCATGATACAGAGCATTCTGTTGAAGAATTTACAGATTTGAGAGTTGTTGTATGGGTTCAGAATGATGATAATGATGAAGTTCTTCAATCTTTTAATGCTGTATTGTCTACAGATTCTGACAATGATGGAACACCAGATGAGGTTGAGACTTATTCTGGAACAAATCCAAACGATGCTAGTGATTTCCCAGATATAGATAGTGATGGTGCAAGTAATTGGACTGAAATATCTGCTGGAGCTGATCCAACTGTATTGATTGATAATGATATGGATGGCTTTTCAAATTATGTAGATTGTGATGATGCTGATGCTTCAATCAATCCAGATGCTACAGAAATTAATGACAATAATATTGATGAAAATTGTGATGGAGTAGATGGTACTGAAGTAGGTATTAAAGATGCTGACTTAGTAAATACGTTCAATGTATATCCAAATCCTACAACAGATGTTTTAAATGTTGAAATTAAGACAAATAATGTTGTTGAATTGACTGTAAATATGGTTGATGTATTAGGAAGAGTTGTTGCTACTACAAATGTAGAAGATGAAACAGCTACTTTTAATGTAGAAGCTATTAATGCAGGTGTTTACTTTGTAAATGTTATAGAAGATGGAAAATCAGTTGCTACTTCAACAGTTGTTGTGAAGTAAGACGATTTTAGACTTAAAATACTAAAGGAGACTCGAAAGAGTCTCCTTTTTTTATTGATGGATTTCTTATTTTATTTAGTCTATAAAACATTTATAGACTAAATTCTACATAATCTCTAGTATAAAGGTAAGCTATGATTCTTATTTCAAGTTGGTGATTAACATTACTTATAGCGTGAGGTTGGTATGCTCTGCTCTAAAACATTCACTGCCAATAAAAAAATATCACTCCATAAAACTGAACAGTGAAAATTGCGTGATTTATATGAAAGCTGGTATAAGATTACTAGTGAGTCAGTTGCGTTTGTCTTATCTATTTTTAAACAAAATTTAAACTTACGTTTATACATTCAAATAATGCATAAGTGCATCATAGCGCTCCTTTAATTCATCTATCTGCTCAGCTTTGTGAAACACATTGCTAATATTGTAGCCATATCTTTCAAGTGTAGCGAGAATATAGGTGAGATCAGTTACATCTACTTTTACAGTTACTTGTATTGTGTCGATGTCTATAGGAATTGTAGTTGTGGTGATGATAGATGCTTTATTTGCTTCTACAAGACGACTAATTTCGGCTAGAGAGTATTGTATTTTTTCTATTTTGACAACAAAAATTCCACCTTCTTCATTAGAAATAATATGTTGTGAAATAAAATTGAGTAAACTTTTTGGAGTAATCATTCCAAGATATGCTTCGTCTTTATCAATAACAGGAAGGATAGAGGAAGAGCTTTCATAACCTAGTTTCATTACATCAAATACGTGTGTGTATTCTTGTACTGCTGTTTTGAGGAATGGAAAATCAATCGTTCCTAGTTTTTGTTCAAAATCACATTCTAGTAATTGTTTTTCAGCTATTATTCCGACTAGTTTTTTGTCTTCTACTATAGGTAGATGTTCAAGTTTGTAATCTTCCATTAGTTCGAGTGAGAACTCAACTGTATCTGAAATTTTCAAATAAGGAACACTTTCTTCTATGGCGTATTTTGCTATCAATGTTTTATTTTTTTGAGTAATTGAACACGATTACTTCTTTAAAGACGTTAAAAACTGCTCTAAAATTGCATTGAACTCCAAAGGTTTTTCCATCATAGCAGCATGCCCACACTTATCTATGCCAGATAAATTGGCATTTGGCAGTAATTTTTCAAATTCTTCTCCTACAAAATAAGGTGTAATAGTGTCGTTTTGTCCCCATATCAATTTTACGGGCATTGTCAGTTTTTGTAGTTCATTTCTGAGGTTGTGACGTAAGGCAGATTTTGCCATCGTGATTATTCGAATAGCTTTGCTACGATTATTTACAGTTTCATAAACTTCATCTACTAGCTCTTTTGTAGCTGTATCTGGATTGTAAAACGTATATGCAGTTTTTTCTTTTACATATTCATAATTCTCTTTGTTAGGATATCCAGCTCCGAGCGAATTTTCAAAAAGACCTGAACTACCTGTCAGCGTTATGGATTTTACTTTCTCAATATTATCAAGAGCATATACTTGCGCTATATGGCCTCCGAGCGAGTTGCCTAAGAGATGAAAATTGTTGTATTTTTTATGGTCAATTAAATTGGACAAATATTCGACCATGCCAGACACAGTCGATTTTCGTAGCGATAAATCATAAAGGGGTAAAAAAGGAAAAACAACTTTAAACTGCCCTCTAAAATAATCTATTACTTCATGAAAGTTGCTCAATGCTCCAAACAATCCGTGCAATAGTATTAAAGGTTCACCTTCACCTTCTTCTATATATTTAAAACCATTCTCTTCTTGTATCATTATATGTGTATCTATACTTTGTGTAAACATACGAAAACCTATCACAAAAGTAGCCATAACTCAGTACTCACAATGGTTTTAACATATTTTGATAGGCAATGTATCCACAATATGCTTAAGATAGTGATTTGTAAAATCAACTGTTTAATAATGCTTTATGATTATTGTTTTTATTTAATAATACTGACTTTGCTTAATTATCAACACGTCAATATATTCTAAACATTGCAAATTCAGTATTTGCGCTTACATTTGCTTCACGCAATGAGCGTCAACCAAAAATAATATTACTAATTTTTTAAAAACTTAATGATTATGAACAAAGCAGAATTGATAAGCAAAATCGCAGAAGATGCAGGATTGACAAAAGTACAAGCAGCTTCAGCACTAGATGCAGTTACAGATGGTATTACATCTACTTTAGTATCAGGAGACAAATTGACTCTTGTAGGATTTGGAACTTTCTCTATCACTCACAGAGCAGCTAGAAAAGGAAGAAACCCACAAACTGGTGCTGAAATCAATATCGCAGCAAAAAATGTTGTAAAATTCAAGCCTGGAAAAGAATTGGCTGGAAAAGTTTAATTTTACCACAATTTTTTAATTGAATTAAGAAAATCCTACTCATTTGAGTGGGATTTTCTATTTTTGCATTACAAAATAATTATTAAAACAAAAATATACAATCATGGGTAGAGGAGATAAAAGAACAAAGAAAGGAAAAATTACAGCAGGTTCATTTGGCGTTAGTCGTCCAAAGAGAGTCGCTCAAGAAGCTCCAAAAGCAGCTAAAAAAGCAAAGAAATAAATCGTATTTAGATAAATACAAAAAGGCGAAATCAATATTGATTTCGCCTTTGTTTTTTTAATGAATTTTCTTTTTATAGACCT
Source organism: Chitinophagales bacterium (assembly GCA_049614465.1). Classification (GTDB taxonomy): domain Bacteria; phylum Bacteroidota; class Bacteroidia; order Chitinophagales; family UBA8649; genus JBMZDS01. The sequence continues at coordinate 11,745 of JBMZDS010000005.1, read as the reverse complement.
AATGTCTCACGATATGTCGCAGCATCCATGAGTCCGTCTTTTTGAGAGATGTCAGTCATTTTTATTTTTGCCATCCATCCATCTCCATAAGGATCTGTATTGACGAGTTCTGGCTCATCTTCGAGTTTAGGATTTGTACCTAGGACTTCACCACTCATCGGCATAAAAAGATCAGAAACTGTTTTTACAGCTTCTATACTACCAAAAACTTCTTCTATTTCTATTGTCTCGCCTTCGGTATCGACTTCTACATATACGATGTCACCGAGTTCTTTTTGCGCAAAATCAGTAATGCCTATGATGGCTTCATCACCTTCTATACGTACCCATTCATGATCTTTAGTGTACAATAATTTTTCTGGAATATTCATATTCTTTTGTTTTATAGGATTTTAAAATGATGCGATTACTGATATTTCTACATTGACATCTTTGGGTAGACGAGCGACTTCAACACATTCTCTTGCAGGTTGATTTTCTACAAAGTATTCCCCATAGACAGCATTTATTTTACTGAAATTATCCATGTCAGAAATAAAGATAGAAGCCTTCAATACATGCTCCCATGTCAAGCCAGCTTCATCTAAAATTGCTTTTAGATTTTTTATAACCATGTGTGTCTCCTCTTCGATACTCCCTTGTACCAATTCGCCAGTAGCAGGATTGAGCGGGATTTGACCAGAGACGAAAAGCATACCATTAGCTTTTGTAGCTTGATTATATGGTCCTATAGGTGCTGGAGCATTTGAAGTATTGATTATCTCTTTCATTATTTTCTATTTTCTGCAAAAATAATAGAAAGAAGTATAATTTTATGGCAAAATGATGATGCAAGTAAAATTTGTAGAAAGAAACGCAATAGATGATAAGCGATGGAATGGAAAAATCCATTATTCTCCATATGGAATGCCTTATGCCTACACATGGTACCTAGACAATGTATGTGAAGAATGGAACGGACTAATTTTGGGTGATTATAATGCAGTAATGCCCATTGTTCATGCTCGAAAATGGAGTTTTGACTATGTTTTTCAGCCATTTTTTGTACAACAATTAGGCATTTTTACAGATATGCCTATCAGTGAAGGAATGACAGCTGCATTTTTTAATGCAATTCCATCAAAATATAAATACACGGAGATGTGTATACATGAGCAGAGTATTGTGCCTAAGGATTTTGTAGTACAAGAGCGAGAGAATTATGTGCTAGAATTGCGACAAGAGTATGAATTGATACAAAAAGGATACTCTGGCAATCTACTTCGAAATCTTAGAAAAGCACAAAAAGCTAATTTACAATACCATACACAATTGAAGCCTGAAGAGTTTGTAGATTTTTATATGGAGAATACTGCGCCTAAAATCGATGGTTTTTCTGATTATCATAAATATGCGATGTTGAGATTTATACATAAGGCGTTGTTTTATAGTGTAGGTATATTATGTGCTGTAGTTAATGAAGAAAAGAAAATAGTCGCTGCTGATTTTTTGCTCGTTCATCCTACTCGAACTATCAATCTCCTTCCTACATCTAGTCAGGAAGGGCGAGATAAGTCAGCGATGCATTTTTTGCTAGATACAGTGATAAAAATAGGAGCAGGAAAGCAACAATATCTAGACTTTGAAGGTTCTATGATTGCGGGTATTGCAAAATTTTATCAAAGTTTTGGTGCTGAGAAGAGAACATATTTTCATATAAAGCAAAATAACTTGCCGTATTTAGCCCGTATTTTTAAAAAGTAGCCGTTTTTTATTTATATTGGTAGGCTGAAAGTGATGGAAAACTATAAATTTGTAAGATGATGCGCAGAATTTTATTTTTAATAACCGTGTTGAGTACACTAATGGCAGTGCAAGCACAAGACATACATTTTTCTCAGTACTATGCTTCGCCACTTACCCTCAATCCTGCCAATACAGGTATGGTAAATGGTGATTTTAGAGCGACAGTTAATTACAGAGGACAATGGTTTACTTTGCCTGTTACTAATTCTATTGCTACTTACAATACGTATCAAGCGTCATTTGATATGGATGTGCTTCGCAAAAAAAGAATAGGTACAGGATTAGGTATAGGAGCGATGTTTTATGCAGATGAAGCCGGAAATGGTTCTTTAGCCACATACAGCGGAATGGCAAATTTAGCTGTACATCAAACCGTAGATAGGTATCAGCGTAGTCGTATATCTCTTGGTTTTCAAGTAGGCTTTGTACAGAAAAGAATTTTTGAACACGATTTGCTTTTTGAAGAGCAATTCGATGCAGGACTTAATTCATTCAATCCTTTTTTAGATAATGGAGAAGATGGGTTCAATGAAGGTAAATTTACTTATTTGGATGTCAATATAGGCGGTATGTTTACGTCAAAGGCAACAGATAATTTTGCCTACTATTTAGGTTTTGCTACTAATCATGTCAATCGTCCAGGAGAATCATTTTTAGGTTCTGGCAATAAATTGGATATGCGTTATACTTTTCATGGAGGCGCACGTATTCAGTTTAAAAATAACGAACAGTTTAGAATGCTTCCAACAGTATTGTATATGATGCAAACCAATGCACAGCAGTTCAATATTGGTTCTGGATTTGAATATGAATTTAGTGATAATTTCACAGGATTTGCAGGCGTTTTTGATAGGGTAGTAGGTGATGTCAATGGTTTTGAAAATGATGCAGTAATCCTAACTGTAGGCGCAGAGACATACAATGTACGTATAGGTGCAAGCTATGACATGAATACTTCTAGCTTGAAAAATGCCACTAATACAAGTGGTGGTTTTGAGCTTTCTGTGATTTATATTCACAACAAACAAGATGAAAAATCTAGAAGTAGATACGGATTCTGTCCTACATTTTAAATGATTTTATTGTAAAATAACTAAAATGAGCGCAGTAATATGCGCTCTTTTTTTATGAAAGATACAGCTACACTATATTTAATCCCTTGTACTTTAGGCGACAATACAGATTCTATCGCTCCTTATGTGAGAGATATTTGTCAAACACTTGATTGTTTTGTCGTAGAGAATTTGCGATCGGCTCGAAGATATCTACGCAAAATAGGTTTTGATAAAAACTTTGATGAAGAAGTTCGCTTTTATGAGTTAGATAAGCATAAACTGAATATTGAAGAACTATTTGACTTTTTACAGTCCAATTTTTTTAATCAGAAAAATATAGGCTTGCTTTCCGAAGCAGGAAATCCTTGTATTGCAGATCCTGGTGCGTTAGTTGTAGAGCTTACTCATCAACTAAAGATAAATGTAAAACCACTTGTAGGACCTAGCTCTATTTTACTTGCTTTGATAGCTTCTGGATTTAATGGACAAGAGTTTTCATTTCATGGTTATCTACCTATAGATGCTGATAAGCGAAGTAAGAAAATCAAACAACTAGAAAGTGAAGCCAAAAAAAGAGGAAGTACGCAGATATTTATGGAGACACCTTATCGAAATAATAAGTTGATAGCAAGTCTTATCAAGATATTGCGTCCCGATACTATGCTTTCTATTGCTGTAGACTTGACACTTGATACAGAGTATATTGCTACAAAAAAGATAGCGACTTGGCAGAAAGAAAAAATAGATATTCATAAACGACCTGCAATTTTTGTAATAGGAGGATAATACACATGATAGCAATAGATGACAAACTCATATCAGAAGAAATAAAAGACAGGAAATTTGTGTGCAATCTAGCCGCTTGCAAGGGAGCTTGCTGTATAGAAGGCGATAGTGGTGCTCCATTAGAGTTTGATGAGCTAGATGTTATGGAAGATATCTACGAAAAAGTAATGCCGTATTTAACCGATGAGGGCAAAAAAGTAATTGAAGAGCAAGGACATTTTATCTTAGATGATGAAGGTGCATTCAAGACGCCTTTAGTAGAAAATAAAGCATGTGCATATGTCATCTATGAAAAAAATGGATTGACATCTTGCGGTATAGAAAAAGCCTATCTTGATAAAAAAATAGATTTCAAAAAGCCAATATCTTGTCATTTGTATCCTATACGAGTAACAAAATATGATGACTTCGAAGCTGTAAACTATGAAGAATGGGATATATGCAAGGCTGCATGTACACATGGAGAAAATCTTAAAGTACCTGTCTATAAATTTCTTAAGGAACCACTTACACGCAAATACGGACAAGAGTTTTATACTGTACTAGAACAAGTCATCGCACAAATGGAAAAAGAAGGCTTTTAGCTACAAACATACAGTCGCTTAAAAATTCCGTAACTTTGGATTCATACACCACTTATATTTATACAATGAAAAGAATTATTGTTTTATTGTTTGTTTTTGTAGCGATACAACTGCAAGCTCAATTGAGTAGATATCCTTATATTCAATCTACAACTACTACATCTACTATCATAGCATGGAAAACAGATGCAAATACTACAGGTTCTGTTTCTTATGGGCTTGATGTCAATAATATGGATATGTCTGTAGCAGAGCCAGACCCTACACAAAGACATGGATTGACATTGAGAAATCTTACGCCAGATACAGAATACTTCTATGAGATATTTGCAGATGGAGCATCACTAGCACAAGAAAGTTTCTTTACTGCATCAGATAGTACAGATGATGTGTTTTCATTTATTCATTATGGTGATTGTGGATACAACAATAGTATGCAAAATCAAATAGGTGATTTGATGGAAGCGGATGATGCAAGTTTTGCAGTAGTATGTGGTGATATCGATCAAGGTGGAGTACCTCATTTTTCGAGTGGAGATGGAGGGGATGATTATGATGAGATATATTTTGATGTTTATAATGATGGTGTAGAGTCTAAAATGCTTTCGCACGAATGTCACTACACCGCCCTTGGCAATCATGATACATATAAAGATAATGCTGCTACTTATTTAGAAGAATTTTATCTTCCACATAACAATATGGAAGGTTCTGAAAGATATTATTCATTTGAATGGGGTGATGCTTTATTTATCGCATTGGATGTAGTTACTCCATTTGATCCTACGGCTTTTCCTATCAATCAAGCTGATCTTGAAGATAGGTGGTGGACAGATTTTAGAGAAGGGTCTTTACAATATCAGTTTTTAGAAGAGCAATTGCAATGTAATGATAAGCAATGGGTGTTTATCTATTTTCATGAAGCTCCTTGGACAAATTATTGGGGCGCAGATTACTATGTGCCTGAAGCTATAGGAGGTGATTATTATCTTTTTGAAGGAAATGAAATGGTGAGAGATGAGTTGGTTCCTTTATTTGAAGAATATGCAGTAGATTTTGTGCTATGCGGGCATTCTCATTTGTATGAGCAAGCAGAGAAAAATGGAGTAATGTACATTACATCTGGTTCAGCAGGTGATGGCGATGTCAGTGCCAATATAGAATACGCCAATCATCCAGAAATAACAAAAGCGATTTTAGACAATGTGTATTTGAAATATGAAGTCAATGGAAATACGACTTCTTATGATGTTATCAATAAGGACAATACCATCATTGATACTTTTTCTCGAACTAAAACTTATACTGAGTATGAGGTAAATGCTGCGATAGCCAATCCTACTTGCTATAATGGAGTAGATGGAGAAATAGTCCTAAGTGTCCAAGGTCCAAAACCTCCTTATACTATAGAATGGGGTGATGGGACTCTTGGAAATACCTTGAGTGGTCAATCTGCTGGAACTTATTATGCTTTTATCAGAAATAATTTTGGATGTGAAAAGGTGTCTTCATTTACAATTGAAAACCCTGAAGAAGTTATACCAGTAATAGTCTCTTCTACAGGAAACAATGTAGTATGCGAAGATGGTTTGCTAGAATTGACAGTGAGTACACCATATTCAAGTTATATGTGGAGTACTGGAGATGAGACTATGACAACTTTAATAGCTGGAGCTGGGGATGTGTCAGTTACTGTTGAAGATGTCAATGGTTGTCAAGGTACTTCTATTATGTATAATGTAGTAGAACAGGAATTACCTGATGCTGATTTTAGTTTTGCATTTAGTCAACTGGATTTTAATTTCTTGTGTTTTGATGAAAATATTGATACTTACGCATGGGATTTTGGAGATGGTAATACTAGTGTAGAAACCGAAAATCTTGTAGGGTATTCTTTTGCTAATGTGGGTATTTATGAAGTGACTTTGATAGCAACGAATAATTGTGGTGCAGATACATTAGTACAATCTGTACAAGTAGGATCTGTAGGAATTAATGATATAGAAAATTTATACGGACTTACGATAAGTCCAAATCCTTTACAGGAAAAAGCAATAATATCTGTTCCTGAGATGAAGGGGAAATTAAATGTTTCTCTTTATAATAATATTGGCGAAATTGTAGCACAGTTTAAGACTAAAAAATCAACTTTTGAAATAGATGCAAGTCTATTTCCTAAAGGTAATTATGTCGTAAAAATAGTAGGTGCGGGCAATAAAGAAACGGCAGGGCAATTTATTGTGTACTAGGATTGTGAGAATAATCAAACAATATTCACTTCAGGGTTAATTTCAATTTCGTACTTATCAAAAATATCGTCTTTGATTTGGTAAGCTAGTTGTTCGATGTCTTTTCCATTTGCATTGCCATAATTGACCAAAACAAGTGCTTGATTTTTATGAACGCCATAGTCTTCTATTCGCTTGCCTTTCCAACCTGCCTGGTCGATTAACCAGCCTGCAGGAATTTTTACCATAGTATCCGAAACTGGATAAGATGGCATGTTTGGATATTTTGCTTTGACAAGATTATATTTTTCTTTAGTAATGACAGGATTCTTAAAGAAACTACCTGCATTACCTATTTCTTTAGGATTTGGCAATTTTGATTGACGGATTTGTATCACAGCATCACTTACATCTTTAATACTTGGATTTTCTACTCCATTAGCTTCAAGTGTATTTTCTATCGCTCCGTACGAAACATTTATTTGCGGATTTTTTGACAACTTCACTGTTACAGAAGTAATCAAGTATCGCCCTTTCATTTCTTTTTTGAAAATAGATTCTCTATAACCAAACTGACAAGACTCTTTATCAAAGACATCTATTTGATGCTTAGCTAAATCGTAAGCTTCCAAACTTTCAAAAACATCTTTTAATTCTACCCCATAAGCTCCTATGTTTTGCATAGGAGATGCACCTACACAGCCCGGAATTAAAGACAAATTTTCTATTCCGCCCCATCCATTTTTGATACTATACAAAACTAAGTCATGCCATACTTCTCCTGCTTGGACTTCTAGCCAAACATGTGTGTCATTCTCTTTGATTTTGCTGATTCCTTTCAATTCATTTTTTATGACTAATCCATCAAAATTACGCGTCAAAAGAATATTACTTCCACCACCGAGTATCATGCTATTATTCTCTTGATAAATAGAAGCATTTACTAGATTATTCAATGCTTCAACATTATCAATCTTAGCAAAAAACTTTGCACTTGCATCAATTCCAAATGTATTAAATGGTTGTAGCGATATATTTTCTTCTATTTGCATTTTTTGATTTTAATAACCTAGTCGATTTAATCCAGATTTTGCTTTAAGATGAATACTATTTTCATACTCATAGCCATCCAACGAAAGACTTAAATCATAATATTTTTTGGCTTGTACATTATCAGATTCTTGTTCGTAGATATATCCTAAAAGATAAGCTGAATTTGCAGCAAAATAATAAGCTACATTTTGTCCATTTGAGATAGTCAATTGATAATATTTTTTTGACATTTCAATCGTACCAGATTTATCATAAACACGTCCCAATCGATAATAATATTCTGTTTTTTCATGCTTTTTAGAAAAATCATTGATGGTGACACTTTTCAATAGTTTTTTTGCTTCTGTCAAATAATTACCATCTGTGAGTATACGTGCTTCGAGCAATATCGCATTTGGTGTATTTCCATTTTCATATTCTCTTTGCGCTTGCTTGTCTGTATCTAGTGCGTCTCTTCCTACTGTAGATATTTTAGCTAGGAACTCACTATATTTTGCGTCATTCCCTTTGATAAGTTCATTCCATGCCATTTTGTGATAAGCAGATTTGATATAATCTTCTCCTACATTTTGATTTAGAAAAGACTGAAAATAACGATTAGCATCAGCATCTTGACGATATGTTTTTCCTAGTCCTACCAAAAAATGCAAATAAGGAAAACTCAAATAATCACTTGAAGTAGGACGACTTGTAAGAGCAGTCAATCCTTCATCAGTATGATTGCCATGAATACCGATATGTCCTATTGAATATGCGTCCATTACACTTTCTGTCGCCACAAAATCGTAGGATTGTACCGTTTGCCATGCAGCTTGCTCATCATTTTCTATATGCAATTGCAAAAATGCATAAATAGTAGCTACTTCATGTTGAAAGACAAAATCTTCATCTAACAAAGATTGAAGCATTTGCATTCCTTCATTGACATCACCATCAAGTCCAAACACAGCCATTCCTGTTTGATATTGCTCGGGTACTGCACCCAAGATAGCGTATAGCGTTCCTAATGATTTTTTACTGGCTAGAAAGTCTGGAAATTTATTTTGATTTTCTTTCAGTTTTTTCAATGCTTTTCGCACATCAAAAACAGCCTTGACATACTCTCCAAACTTGATATGCAACACCGCAGAATGTAAATGTATCTCTGCTTGCGAAAAAAGATAATATGGAGAGTCCTCATCTCCATCTTTGATTTTTTTCAATCGCGCTTCAAAATTAGCTTTCTTATCTTCATAAGTAGCTAAAGAATTGCTTGTGTATATTTCCAAAAAATCAATGTAATTTTCCAAAAGAACTGGAATATAGTTGGTCGGATTATCGATTTCTTCTTGTACCAAATAATAACTTCCACTATCTATTTTCAGCGCAATAATATGTTCATAGGCTTTCGTACAGTTTTCAGAAAAATCAAAAGACTGTGCCATTACTTTCTCTCCAAAAAAAGAAAGTATCAAGAATAAAACAGAATATCGAACTAAGCTAAATGATTGCATAAAAGACGGTAAAGATACGTGTACAAAAATTTAAAGCACAATTATTATTCCACATGAGTATAGCCTACTATATTTGTACAAATATTATGGACAAATACTATCGAAAACGCCAAGAATTGGTAGAACTTTTAGCGGAAAAAGGAATTGAAGACCAAAAAGTACTCACTACTATTGCAAAAATAGAACGTCATCGTTTTATTCCTGATTCTGCATTACATATTCATGCTTATGAAAACAAGGCTTTTCCCATAGGAGCAAAACAAACGATTTCACATCCATACACCGTAGCATTCCAAACTCAATTGCTTGACATAAACAAAGGTGATAAAGTGCTAGAAATAGGAACTGGATCAGGTTATCAAGCCGCTATACTAGCAGAACTGGGTGTAGATTTATACACAATAGAAAGACAGAAAACACTCTATGACAAAACAGCTCCATTTATGAAAAAGATGGGCTACACAAAAATAAAGTTTTACTACGGAGATGGATTTAAAGGGAAGCCTGCATTTGCGCCTTTTGATAAAATAATCGTCACCGCTGCTGCACCAGAAATACCGACTCCGCTACTCGACCAACTCAAAATAGGCGGCATGCTCATAATTCCTGTAGATAATGATGAAGGCAATCAAAATATGTACAGAATTATCAAACGTGATGAAAAGACATTAGAAAAGCAAGAGTTTGAACAATTTTCATTTGTACCGATGCTAAAAGGTGAAAACTAAACGTATGAAGTCATATATTTTTGGATTATTATCCGTTATCATTTCGTTATCTAGCTACTCACAAGAAAAAAACGACAATGCTCTTTTCTTTTTAGAGCCTGAATCCCATATTGCTTTTGTCGTACCTAACTATGGTGCAGCTCCGAAAGCAGGAATTTCATTTGCAGAAAGTTTATCGCTTGGATGGCAAACACAAAAAGACAGTAGCTGGCAGTCTTATTATGGATTTCCGCAAACAGGCATTCAATTTACCTATCTTCAAACGGGTAATCTCGATGAACTCGGCAGGCAGTATAGCCTTAATCCTTTTATTACCTTCAATAAATCACTAAGTGAAAAAAGCAGCCTTGATTTTAAACTTGGTTTAGGGGTTGCTTATCATACAGCTCCATACGATTCTCTAGACAATCCTAAAAATCAATCAATCGGTGGTCCTGTATCTTGGTTTTTCAATGCCAATATGTATTATAGATACGCATTGTCAAAACGAATTCATTTGAAAATTGGTGGCGGTTTTTGGCATGCATCCAATGGACATACTACTTTACCCAATTTTGGGCAAAATTATGCAGCTTTTGGAATAGGATTGCAGTACTATCCTATTGATGGCAATCCGTATACTCGATATAACAATCATACTTCAAATAGAGAAAAACATTTCTATCTCAGAGGAGGATATGGTATAGGAATTCAAGAATATGGAGGTACTACTGGCCCCAAAAATGGTCCTAAGTACATTACACATGCAGTTACATTATCGGGTGCTATTTTATTTAGAAAGCATTTACTGGTCAAAAGTGGTTTGACTTATCGTTATTATGATAGTTATGCTTCATCACATGACGAAAATGAATTTCCTGATTTTTCTGGAGGAAAAGGAAAAGCAGCCTCAAATCTCATCTTTTTTTTAGGAACAGAATTATTATTCGGACATGTGAGTTTTGATTTGCAAGGAGGGCTAAATCTATGGAAGCCATACTTCACACACTTCTACGATCATTATGAAGAGCATGGACGATTTGATAGAGGTATGAAACGCTTTTTTAATACAAGAGTAGGAATCAATTTATATGCTATAAATACGGCTAAGCTACCTAAACACAATGTATCAATAGGTGCATTTATGCATGCCAATTCTGGACAAGCAGACTATACGTCTATTGCTGTTAATTATACTTGTCGGCTAAAATAATAACAGTGAAAAAGGCTCTATCATGTATTATACCAAATATACTATAAAATGAAGATTTTTAATCCTTAAGAATAAGGTGAATTTATCGCTTATTTGGTATTAGTTCCTCTTTCGTACTATCAACACTTCATCTGTACTAAAACTCATCCATGCAAAATCATAAACGTAATGATAAATTTTGCTTGCACTATTTTTATGAATATGTGTGTGATATTTAAAATTAAATTTCTTCTTATCTAAAAGAATACGTTCGACCTTTCTTTGTACTTTTTGCTTACCCATTAATTCTAGGAGTATCGCACGATTGCGATGCAAGATTTTATCTATCTCTACGGTAGCGGCCCTATTTACCCTACGGAGATTTGTGTGATAGTAGTTTTTGCAAGCTGTAGAGCAAAACATTTTGTCTTGCCTTCCCCTCAAGTCAGTTTTACAAATTTTACATTTCATACACTACAAGTACCTTTATATTCAATACTTCAAAGATAAACGTTTTTAACGGTTAATATCTTTTAAGTGATTTTAACGCTATAAAAATAGATTGTACATGCTTATTTTTGAAACATGAGTACGATTTACAATAACATAATGCAGAAAATGAAATTGAGAAATTATGAACAGAAAACCATAGACACCTACATCAATTACTTAAAACAATACGCAACTTTTTGTTCAAAAAACAAACTCAATCCAAAAGAAGATGCCAAAACGTATATACTATACCTCATACAAAATAAAAAATCTATAAGCACACAAAATCAAGCTATAAATGCTATAAAATACTATTGGGAGCATATACTAGGCAAAGAAAGAAAACGCATAGATATAGAACGTCCTATGA
>JBMZDS010000004.1:0-21820 GCA_049614465.1 Chitinophagales bacterium | reverse complement strand
AATTTACAAGACGGTAAAGAATACAGGTGCAGTAATCAGTGGTCCTATTCCATTGCCTACAAAAAGAAAAGTATTTTCTATCTTACGTTCACCACACGTAAATAGTAAGTCGAAAGAGCAATTTCAGTTGCACACATACAAAAGATTGTTGGACATCTACAGCTCAACTTCTAAAACAATTGATGCTTTAATGAAGCTTGAATTGCCTAGTGGAGTCGATGTAGAGATTAAAGTATAATAAATAATGAAAGCGATTATCGGTACAAAAATCGGTATGACTAGCGTCTTTACAGAAGCTGGTAAAAAAGTAGCTTGTACAGTTATTTCTGCTACACCAAATGTGGTAACACAGGTTAAGACAGATGAAACTGATGGTTACAATGCCGTACAGATTGGCTACAAAGAACGCAAAGAAAAGCGTACTACGAAAGCCATGGCAGGACACTTCAAAAAAGCAGGTGTTTCGCCAAAACAAAGAATGATAGAAGTGCGTGACTTCGATTTTGACAAAAATGCAGGTGATGAAATCACTATCGACATTTTTGAAGAAGGAGACATGGTTTCTGTTGTTTCTACATCAAAAGGTAAAGGATTTCAAGGGGTTGTAAAACGTCATGGATTTGCCGGAGTAGGAATGCAGACTCACGGTCAGCACAATAGAGGTAGAGCTCCAGGATCTATAGGTATGGCATCTACACCATCAAAAGTACTAAAAGGCCAGAAAATGGGCGGACGTATGGGTGGCGAGAGAGTCAAAGTAAAAGGTTTGGAGATATTGAAGGTAATTCCTGAAGAGAACTTGATAGTAGTAAGCGGAAGCGTACCAGGTCACAAGGGAGCATATGTAATAATAGAAGCCTAAGGATTATGAAAGTGAAAGTATTAAACGCTCAAGGAAAAGAAACTGGAAGAGAAGTTTCATTGCCAACTGATTTTTTTGGTGTAGAACCAAATGATCACGCTATTTACTTAGATGTAAAACAGTATTTGGCAAATAAGCGTCAAGGAACGCACAAAGCGAAAGAAAGAGGAGAAATCCAAGGATCAAGAAAGAAATTGCGTAAGCAAAAAGGTAGTGGTGCAGCCCGTGTTGGTGACATCAAAAACCCATTGTTTAGAGGTGGAGGTCGTGTATTCGGTCCTAAACCAAGAGACTACAGTTTCAAATTGAACAAAAAAGTGAAAGTATTGGCTCGTAAGTCAGCTTTAACCTACAAAGCACAAGATAATGCAATCATCGTAGTAGAAGATTTAGCATTTGAAGCGGCAAAAACAAAGCAATTTGCTTCATTTTTGACAAATGTAGGAGCTGCACCAAAGTCACTTTATGTACAAAATGATGCAGATAGCAACGTAGTACTCTCTGCAAGAAACTTGCCTAAAGCAAGAGTTATCGAGACAAGAAAATTGAACACTTACGAAATCTTGAACTGCAAAAACCTAGTATTGGCAGAAAGCAGTTTAGAATATTTCGCTAAATAAGCAGTAGCATGAAAGTGATAGAAGAAATATTGATAAAGCCAATGGTGACTGAAAAATCAACAAAAATGGGAGAAGACCTCAACCGTTTTGTATTTAAAGTTGATAAGAGAGCCAATAAATTGCAAATCAAAGAAGCAATAGAGTCAATGTATGGTGTCGCAGTAGCTGATGTACGTACAATGATAATGCCTGCCAAAGCAAAAATCAGACAAACAAAGTCTGGTCTTTCTAAAGGAAGAAAAATTTCATTTAAAAAAGCGATTGTGAGTCTTGTGGAAGGCGATACAATCGATTTCTACGGAAATGTATAATTTCTAAAGAAATAAGAATCCACAAATAATAAGAAGATGGGAGTAAGAAAATTTAAACCAATGACACCGGGTACTCGTCACAGAGTAGGAAGTGATTTCGCTGAAATTACGACTGATACACCGGAGAAGTCTTTGCTCGCCCCGCTTAGCAAAACAGGCGGACGTAATAGTAAAGGACGTATGACTACACGCTATAGAGGTGGTGGTCACAAGAAAAGATATCGTATCATGGACTTCAAAAGAGACAGACAAGATGTCTTTGCAGAAGTACTATCTATAGAGTACGATCCAAACCGTACAGCACGTATCGCATTGGTACAGTACGAAGATGGAGAGAAAAGATATATTATTGCACAAACTGGTTTGAAAGTAGGTGCTAAAATAATGTCTGGTAAGAAAGCATCACCAGAAGTGGGAAATGCTATGTTTTTAGCGGATATTCCATTAGGTTCTATCATTTCATGTATCGAATTGCAGCCAGGTAGAGGAGCACAACTAGCACGTAGTGCAGGTAGCTCAGCACAATTGATGGCTCGTGAGGGAAAATATGCAATCATCAAATTGCCTTCTACAGAGACAAGAATGATATTGCTAACTTGTATGGCAGTGATAGGTACAGTATCTAATGCAGACCACAATTTACAGTCTTTGGGTAAGGCAGGTAGAAAGCGTTGGTTAGGTATTCGTCCAAGAACAAGAGGGGTAGCTATGAACCCAGTCGATCACCCTATGGGTGGTGGTGAAGGTAGAGCCTCTGGTGGACACCCTAGATCACGTACAGGATTGATGGCAAAAGGTAAGAAAACAAGGTCGCCTAAAAAGGCTTCAAATCGTTTGATTATCAATAGAAGAAAAAAATAAGATAAGCTAAAGTAGAAGAAGAATATGGCACGTTCAATAAAAAAAGGACCTTATATCGCATACCACTTGCTCGAGAAGATAGATCGTATGTCTGAAAGCGGAAAAAAATCTGTAATCAAAACATGGTCAAGAAGCTCAATGATAATTCCTGATATGGTAGGATTTACAATCGCAGTGCACAATGGCAATAAATTTATCCCAGTATATGTGACAGAGAACATGGTAGGACACAAGTTAGGCGAATTTTCACCTACTCGTACCTTCAAAGGTCACTCATCGAAAAAGATAAAGTAATACCTAGGTATAAGAAATTGAAATAGCAGTGGAAATAATATACACTGTATTTTTAAAGATAAGTAAAACAGAACAAAATGGAAGCTGTTGCAAAATTGAGAAATAATCCAACTTCAACGAGAAAAACTCGTTTAGTAGTTGATTTGGTAAGAGGAAAAGATGTCAATGAAGCATTGAATATCTTAAAATTTACCAAAAAAGAATCTGCACCTAAAATTGAAAAATTGTTGTTGTCAGCAATCAACAATTGGGAGCAAAAGAATGAACTAAGTCCAGAAGATCACGACTTGTACGTGAAAGAAATATGGGTTGATGGCGGAAAAATGCTAAAGCGTTTTAGACCAGCTCCTCAAGGACGTGCGCATCGTATTCGTAAGCGTAGCAATCATATCACAGTAGTGGTAGATAGCCGTGTCGCTGTAAATACAGAAGAAGCAAGCGCAGAAGAGTAAAATCTATAGATTTATTATAAGATTGTAAAGATCGCTATCCATTGGGTAGCGATCTTTTGTTTTTACTCATATTTTTTAGATATAAAATCTTGAATATTGGGTTACCTTTATCTCATTAGGGTATAAATACTAAAATGAAAGTACCACAAGCCGACATAGAGTTGCTACAAAAGCTCAAGACCAATCATCAGCCGAGTTTTCAAAAGCTGTATAAGGACTATTTTACAATGGCTCATTATTTTGTCATGAATAATAGTGGTACACTTCCCGAAGCCAAAGATACTTTTCAAGATGCTATCATTGTTTTGTTTGAAAAAATACAAGTGGATGATTTTATACTGCAATGTACATTGAAGACATTTATCTATGCTATAGTCAGAAACCTTTGGTTGAAAAAACTGCGAACAAAGAAGAAAAGTATAAAAATTGAAGATTTTGAACAATATGTTCCTGTAGAAACTGACTTATATGATAAGCAGAAGGATGAACAAATTGATCTAGTTGCACAGAATATGAAAAAGTTAGGAGAGAAGTGTCAGCAGTTGTTGACAGGTTTTTACTTTTATAAAAAGAAAATGCAAGTACTCGCCGAAGAGTTAGGGTATACGAATGCCGCCAACGCAAAGAATCAAAAATATAAGTGTTTACAAAAACTTAAAGTACTCGTAGGAGCAAAGTGAATGAGCAAGACCACATAGCGATAATAGACTATCTAGATGGGAATATGTCTCCAAAGCAGCAAGCCGTTTTTGAGAAAAGACTGCAAGAAGACGCTGTACTGAAGACGGCTTGTGATGAGATGTGTGTCACACTCAAAGGAGTAACAGAGTACAGTCGTGCAGCAATGAAATCTTCACTTGTCGCTATTCATACTTCTCTTGCCACTGCCAATCAATTTGCCAAATATAATCCAAGTGGAGGGGCAGCAGGAGGGGCAACTGTAGGTAGTGTTATTGGTAAGATATTTGGTTTAACGATTATTGTAGCTATTGCATCAGTTGTATTGATGTATTTTGATAAATTCCCGATAGAGCATCCTTTTTTCGATAAAGTGCAGGAAAAAGTAATGATTATAGATTCGCTAGAGACAAGTATGCAAGTAGAGACTATTTATCATGAAATCTATGTCCCAGCTGGAACACTCGAAGAAGGACAGGAAGGTTTAATTATCTATGAAGATGAGATTGAAGGTTCTTTTTTAGAAGAATATATAGATACTGTTGAAGTATCGAATTATGAATGATTACTGATAAAACTATTATTGTCGTATTAAAATGACCTTAAGGAAAAGTGCGTTAAGAAAATACGAAACAAAGCAATGATAGCCGATTGTAACATGAAAGAATACATAGAAGAAATAGTAAGCACGGCACAATTTTACATATAGGATGATACTGAAATTGCTTATTTTATTTCTCCATCGCTTTGGTGAATATTTTTAGTGTTTTTCCTTACAGTCTTGATTTTTTGTATCAAGACAAAAATGAAAGACCTATCCTAAAACTTAGGATTTTCAAGTAAAGATTCTTTAAGAAAAACTTGTAATTTTGACATTCGATTCTTTAAATTATGCACAAACATTTTTTCCTTTCCATACTTTGCTTTATTGTTTTTAATGCCCAAGCATCGATATCTTATATTCAGTCTGAGTCGGCAGTTCATATATATAGCAATATAGATGAAAAATCCTTGCTTTCTATTCCTATCAATGGACATGAGTTTGTTGTATTATCGTCTAATATCGTTGATGTAAAAGAAAAATTAGGCTCGTATGATATCGAAAAAAGCGGAGCAATAGTCAGCAAGGATTTCAAAGTAGTGGAAGTTGTACAGTTAAATGATGGAGAGATTATTGTCAAATTTGAATTGATGTACAATAATGAAGTACAAACTCATCAGCTAAATATCGCAGAATACAAGGTGGCTTCGGATTCGAAAGGAATTTGGTTTCATGTAGCTACAAAAGATTTTGATGCGAGTATCAATAATATTACATTCAATATTCCAGATTTTTCGGAAGCTATTTTTGGAGGAGGAATACAATTTTCTTATTGTAATGTAAAAGGACATAAATTCCCGCTTCTTGTAGAAGAAAATGGAGTAGGTAGAGGAGATAAAGGACCTACTTTTTGGGCTAATTTATTTGGAGCGGCAGGGAATGAATACACAACTTATTCTCCATCTACCTATTTTATTACCAATCAAAAACAATTTTACAATCTGTATAGTAGGCTCAATAATCATTATTGGGAGGTTGACTATACGCAAGAGGGGATAGTGTCTTATTCAATTCAAGTATTAGATATAAAGTTTAACGGGTCGCCACCTGTTATTTATACAGGTATTCAAACTGATTTATTGAGCAATAATTTTTACCAAAAGGAAGATGCAGAATTGGAGGAGTGGATGTATGGCTATATATTAGGTATTCAAGGCGGAAAGGAAAAAGTAAATCAAACGATTTTGTCAATGAAGGGAAAAGGCATTGAAGTAAATGCAGTTTGGATTCAGGATTGGGTGGGGAAAAGAAAAACTCCAATCGGAAGTAGATTGCAATGGGATTGGAAGTCTAATGAATCATATTATCCTAATATTGCTGAATGGATAGATAGCTTGCATCAAGAGAATATTAAAGTTTTGGGCTACATCAATCCTTATTTTGTAGAAGGAGGCGAACAAGCGGAAGAAGGATTGGCAAATGAATATTTTGTAAAGACAAAAGATGGTGAAGCCTATAAATTTAAGGCAGGAGGGTTCAATGCGTACATGCTTGACTTGAATAATATTGAGGCTAGAGATTGGGTGACAAATATCATTAATGAAAATTTAGTGGGTAATGGATTTGATGGATGGATGTGTGATTTTGGTGAATGGTATCCTTTTGAGAATCTCTATGAGGAGGGGTATCAATTTGTATATCATAATAACTATCCAAGAGAATGGGTAAATTTGAATTTAGAGAATAGAGATAGTTTTTTTATCTTTAATCGATCATGGTACTCTAGTGATATCAATAGGGCACCTCCAAAAGTAATGTGGCTAGGAGATCAAATGTCTAATTTTGGTAAAAATGATGGCTTAGCTTCTGCTGTCAATGCATATAATTCTGCTTCTTTTTCAGGTATTCCCCTTGTACACAGTGATATCGGAGGCTATACAGCTATAAAAGTTGGACCATTTAAGTATTTGAGGGATGATGAACTGCTCAAAAGATGGATAGAAATGGAAGCATTTACTCCTATTTGGCGAAGTCATGAAGGCTTATTGCCTGATAAAATGAGCCAACTATATCAAGATGATGAGATGATGTCGTTTTTCGCTCATTTTGATAGTATTCATCAAAGTCTAGTTCCTTATTTTCAATCGGTCAATCAAGAGATGATGGATGAAGGGTATCCTATGGTAAGACATCCTTTTTTACATTATCCTGATGATAAAAATACTTATGATTTACAATATCAATTTATGGTAGGAAGTGAGTTAATGGTATGCCCAGTGATAGAAGCAGATACAGAAAATGTAAATGTTTATCTACCAGAAGGAAAATGGAAACATTTCTTTACTAATGAAATATATGATGGGGCGGCATATTATGATATAGAAGCGCCTGTCGGGCTGCCAGCTGTTTTTTGGTTGGTTGAATAACTATTTCTTCTTTTTAGAAAAATCAACTTGAAAAGCTAAAATGGGTAATAATCCATATTGATAATTGTATTCAAGTTGTTGAGTATCTCTGTTATAAAATTGTCGTAGCACATTTTTTCGATTGATAAAGTTGGCTAAATCCAATGATAAAATCCAGCTATATTTTTTCTTATTTTTTCGATAAGCAATACGAAAATCTGGTCTTATATAATGTGGATTGGTCAGCGTATAAGCCAGTTCATCATTCGTAATAGCTTCATTAGCATCTATCGAAGCAGTCAAATCGATAGGAGTATATCGAAATCCTCCAGAGTATTGAAGTCGAATACTCATTTCTATAGAATTTGATTTTTTCAAGCTAAATAATTTTCCACCCATTAGCGAAAGCCCAAATCGATTGTCATAATGTGTAGAATATTTTTTACCATCAAGAGGAGTGTATGTAGAGCTAAATATTGAGCCATTAATCATCGCGAACCATTTATTGGTATAAAATTTTTCGAGTGAAATATCTACTCCATAATTCATGCCTGTTCCTTTATTGACCAATTTTTCTTTGGCATATCCAGAGCGAGTATTGAGCAAGAATGTTGTACTACTGATATCAGCTCCTACCGGTGCGTCATAGATATATTGAAAATAAGGCTCGATTTTGAGTCGATAATACTGTCTGAATATAAAATCATAAGAAAGCACTAAATGATGACTCTTTATCATTTCAAGATTAAAATTAGGAAGAGAATTAGCTGCCTTATCTTCATCTTGTGTAAAATAAGAACCCAGTGTCAATGCTTGACTATTGAGTCCATAGGCTAGCGAAAGATTGTGATTGTTTATTTTTTGCTGGATAGACAATCTAGGTTCGATAGCATAAGTATGATTGAGTGCCAAATAGTTGGCACGTAGCCCGGCTATAATTGTCGTTTGACTTGTTGGTCTATATTTCAACTGAAAGAAAGGTTGTATCTGCGTAGTATTGCCATCGCCTTTGATGAGTTGTTTTGTTATTCCTAGAGAATCGACATATTTTTTCTCATCAAAGGCATAGAATATTTGATCAAAATTGACACCTGTTTTAAGATTTAATTTCGGATTCAATTTGTTGTTGTAATATACGCCTAAAGCGATTTTAGATTGTGTAAAACGAGAAAATCGTATAGGATGAAAATCAAGTTGATTGTCAAGCGTATCATCGTTGTCACGAATGTCATTGTATGTTCCTGCGACTACTGTTTTTAGATAAGAATCATTATTCAATCGCTGTGTCCAAGATAATCCGACTACACCAAGATTGGTCAGAAAATTGGTTTGAAATTTATCACTATAGTTTTCCCATTGGGCTGTATCTTTTTTTGCTTTAGTAATTTCACTACTTAGCCCACCCAGTCCAAAAATAGAAAATTGTGCTTTTTTTTGTGTGGGTAAACTGATGTTGAATGATAAATCTTGAAAAGTATTGTCTGTATTTTCTCCTACGACATGGATACCCATTTTGTTTAAAATTCCTAATGTAGAATATCGATAATTGAAGAGATAAGAACTTTGTTTATTTTCATTTTTTGATAAAGGTCCTTCAGCTCCAAAATTGAGTCCGATAATACCTGCCCGTATTGAAAAATTGTGCTCGTAGGGATTTCCTTTGCGATATTTCATATCAAATACTCCTGCAATAGCGTTGCCATACTCAGCAGGAAATGCGCCAGTTGAAAAATCGTAAGTTCCTAATACATTCGGAGACAAAGCAGAAATGCCTCCACCAGAAGAGCCTGGTCGAGAAAAGTGATTGACATTAGGAACATCTATTCCTTCCAATCTCCACAGAATTCCCATGGCAGAATTTCCTCTTACCATGATATCTGTATTGTTGTCTTGACTAGTTTGTACACCTGGCATATTGAGTACAACTCTACCTGGATCACCTATACTTCCCGCAAATCGATTTGCTTCTTTGAGTGAAATAGAACGAGTACTGACAGTTAAATCTTCATTTTTTGCTTGTCCAATATCATAATTGGCTATAATCAAAATTTCGCCTAAATCCACAGCGTTCGAAGACATCTCAATGGGAAGAAGTGTCGTTTTGCCTGAATTGTGAGTAATCACTCCCGAATAATAAGTTTCATAGCCGAGATAACTAGCAATTACTTGTATTTGTCCTACTGGAATGTTTTCTATTGTATAATTTCCATTGATATCTGTAGTGACTCCTTGGGTTTCATATCCTGAGCAATATACTGCTGCTCCAAAAAGAGGTTCTTGGGTATCTAAGTCCAATATTTGTCCTTTTATATTTTGTGTAGTTTGAGAAAAACCAATAGAATAAGACAGCAATAGGAGTATTAATGAAAAAATTTGCTTCATTAAACCTCAGTAATCTTAATTTTGATAAACTCTTTTTCAATTTTCAGTATCATGAGTTTGTAGTCTTTCTCATTAAATTGAAAACGAATGATCTTGCCTATTTCAAGGGGTTGTTTATAGAGATTGACTGCTCCATTAGCGAGTTCTCCTTTTAGATTGAGTGAGTCTGCTATTCGTACAGAATCTAATGCGTCTAGTCCTATTAATGAATCAGTTTCTTCATCATGAACAGCTTCTTTGAGTTTAACAGTATATTCTTTTTTATATTTTTTAGTCATTGTCATGCTGTGAATTTACAAAAAAATCTGCATTACATTTTGAGATAAAAGTCTTTTACAAGAGCTTTGTATTCTTCTGTATATTGATGACGTTCTTTTTCGATAACGAGTGCTTTTGTATCATTTATGTCTTCCGTTTTTTGTCCCTCAAATGAAAATAAAGAACGTTTAAATTTGCTTGCACTATTTCCTTTGACTTTGCACCAATTGTGTAAGTATAACTTGTTTGATTCTGCTAATTTTTGAAATGAATTACTTGACTCGTAAGGAATAATAAAAGCTGCTTTTCCATTTTTTGCCATCATTTTTTTGGTGTGTAATAGTAGCTTTTCAAAAGAGAGTTCAGCCGTATGTCTAGCTGTCGCTCTATTTTTTTCTGTAGGCAAAAATGATTGATTGAAAAAAGGAGGATTTGAGACGATTAAATCAAATTGTATAGTTGATTGAAAGTCTTGTAGCGAACTATGAATAGCAGTCAACCTATCTTTCCATTTTGATTGCGCAAAATTTTCTTTGGCTTGCGTAAAAGCATTGTCATCAATTTCGATAGCTATAATTTTTGCTTTGGGAAATCGCTGTGCCATCATCAGTGCTATTACTCCTGTTCCCGTACCTATATCGAGAATGTATTGCGGATCGGGATGAGAAGTCCATGCTCCTAGTAGGACTCCATCTGTTCCTATTTTCATAGCAGTTTTATCCTGTTTTACTTCAAACTGCTTAAACTGAAATGGCTTAATCATCTAAAAAGTAGTTAAACCATTGTTAGGAGGATTCTTTCGAGACAGTTTCAGCTCTTGCAAGAGTGGTGAGAGTACACGTAAGTCTATAGTAAAGATTTGACTCTGCACAGGATAAGCAGTCCAATTAAAACTCAATACCCAACAATGTAAGTTTCTAACTACAGCAAAAGTAGTACGTGTAAAATCTTTATCTCTGATATCATAACCTGTTCGTACATTAAATTTCCAATTGGGTGTAATATTTACATTACCATTAAAACTTAATGAATTGGCTGTTACATTTAAACTGTCTGTATTGTTGCGATGTCCGTTACTAAAATTAAAATTGTATCCAATTCTAAAATCCCATGGAATATTAAAATCATAGAAGTGATTTGGATTGTTTAGTACATATTCTCTCTCGTTTATCGTTCCGTGAGAAGAATTATTGTTTTCTTTTTTCTTTCCTTTTAAGCGCAATCCTAGATTGAAATTCATTGTACTCCATTCCATTAATCTTTTATCAGATTGCCACACAGTTGTATTGGTGCGATTATTAATGCTATCTCTTGTATAGGCAGAAAGATTGACGTTATAGCCCCATGTCAATATATTTTTGTAGAGCGAAGAAGTGAGGTTAACTCGCAAATCATTGATTTTTTTCTCTTCTGCTCCAAAATTGTATCCACCACTTACTCGTATATTTTCAATAATAGGAACATACTTAAATACTTTACTTGTATCTTTTCTGTCAAAGAGTTTCATCTCAAGATTAGATGTAACATCAAAGGTCAGTGCATTCTGTTTTCCTTTAGATGTAGAACCATATATTGCTCCTATATTTTGAAAGGAATTATATTCGATATTTTCATCTTCTATTTCATCATAATACGAATCGTAGTAATTCCATTTATCTTCAGAAAAATCAGGTTTATATGTATACGAAATAGATGGTTTGACTACATGTCGTATTGCCTTTAGCTTTTTTCCTTTAAAATTGTAAATACCAGTAACGGCTGTAGAAACAGAAGTTCTAAATGTGAAATCTCTTACAGGAAAGAAGCCTTTTAACGTATCAGTCGCATATGTATTTATGATGGTGTCAATAGAGCCATCTGCTTGCATGACAAAAGAAGTATCTATCTGACTTATTCTATCTTCTTTTTTGAAATACCATTTTTCATTGTATGTAAAACTAGGTGTTACTTTGAAATACTTAAATAAATCAAAAGGAGCATCTATTGTAGCGGTTTGTTTGATTCCGTATTCTATTTTGTCTTTCGTTTCTTTTTTGAAAAGTAGTGAATCAATAGTATTCACTTGAGTTTTTCCTTCTATTCGGTATCTGAATCCTATATTTTCGTAAAAGGTCTTTTTTTGTGTTTTCACCTTTCGTTGTATCGGGTTAAATCTAGTTACATTAAATGCTACGTTTGGAAGAGTAACATTGAAAACATGAGTATTTAGATTTTGGTTATGACTCGCACTTGCTGTTAGTGTATATGGTTTGCCAGAAAATTTTCGAGTATAATTAATGTTTGATTGAAACTCGGGATTTAATACTACATCATGCTCCGTCTGGCGACTATTGGTGATATAAGAACTAGAAAGTATAGTCACATTTGCTGAAAACCCATGTTTTTTACTTGCTTTATTATCTAGCCTATGTGTCCAGTTTATGTTGTAGTCATGTGTTTTTCCTGCTTTAGAGATTAGTTTGTCTGTAGGAGGAGTATAATTATAGTTGAAACTAAAATTACCGCTGAACTTATAGATTTTTTTGTAGTCTGCCGCTACTCCTATTCTAAACCTAGCTCGTGTAGAAATGTCTGTTGTAAATTGCAAACCTAGTCTTTCATTTACCGCCCAGTAATATCCGCCACCTCTAAAAGCAAATTCTCCAGTCACAGGTATTACTTCATATTGTGGAAATATCAATCCAGAGCGCTGTCCTTTTTTTAATGGAAAAATGGCGAAAGGTAAAACTAAGGGCGTATTGATTCCTTCTATAACAAGATTCGCTGGTCCTGTTACCATTACTTTGTCTGGTACTACTTTACTTTTCTTAGCTTCTATATAGAAGTGCGGATGATCATGATGCTCACAAGTTGTAAATTTTGTATGCAGTCCATACCATTCATTGTCTTTATTTTTCTTGACTACTTCACTATGGATATAGGCTTCATCTTGCTGCGTGATGACATCATAAGTTCGTCCTTTTCCTGTCTTGAAATTATACTCCATTTTTTTAGAAACATATTCACCATCGCCCTCTTTGAAGATCGGAGTTCCATATTCTGCACCCGTAGAATCCCTGTTTCCATTTGCACTGAGCGTCATTGTATTCCAATCAAACTGTACAAATTCTGATTCTAGCTCTATTTTATCATAATCCATATCCGCATTTCCGTAGAGATAAAGCATTTGATTTTTAATGTCATAGACAATAGAATCTTGTGCTGCGTACGTGATAGGAGAAGTGAGTTCATCATCACTAGATTTGATATCAACTGTATCAAAACTGCTTTGATTCTCGTATACTAAAGTATCATCTACAGTCTCTTGTGCAAAAATTGGCACAAAAAATGCAATTTGTACTACTAAAGTGTACAATGCACGCATGATTGTTCGTTTATATAAAGATATGTATGATGATGTGCGCAACAATTTAGCGTAAATTTATTTCGTTTAGTATATACTTTGCAAAATTAAACTTTAAAACGTGAAAGCTCTACAGATATTTTTAATAAATCTATTGTTTTTTTTGATTGTTGGGACTATTTCTGCTCAAGGAGTCAAAAAAGTAGTCATAGATCCTGGTCATGGAGGAAAAGATCCTGGTGCTGTCAGTGCAAGCGGCTATTATGAAAAGACTGTTGCACTCAATGTTTCATTGATGTTAGGAGACTATATTGAGTCAAATTTTCCTGATGTAGAAGTTATCTATACTCGAAATACAGATGTTTTTATCGAATTGTATGAACGCGCCAATATCGCTAATCGCAATGAAGCGGATTTATTTATTTCTATTCATGCCAATGCCGCAGCAAATAAAGGAGCATACGGAGCAGAAACTTTTGTACTAGGATTGCATAAGTCTGATGCCAATCTAGAAGTAGCAAAGCGTGAGAACTCGGTAATAGAAATGGAAGATAATACAGAAGATCATTATCAGTTTGATATTAACTCTCCTGAAGGACATATTATGTTGTCATTATTGCAAGATGCTTCACTAAATCAAAGTATAGAATTAGCTCACCTTGTACAGACACAATTTACTGAGCGAGTAGGACGTAAAGATAGAGGAGTAAAGCAAGCAGGCTTTGCCGTTTTGTACAAAACGACTATGCCGAGTATATTGGTTGAGTTAGGGTTTTTATCCAATGTCGATGAAGAAGAATTTTTAAAATCAGATTTAGGTCAAGATTATTTAGCTTCAGCTTTATTTAGAGCATTTAGAGATTACAAAGAGAATATAGATGCACTTTGGGTAGAGAATAATGATGTAAATAGTCAAGAAGAAGAGGTGGAAGAGCTGACATATAGGATTCAGGTTTTTGCTTCTAAATTTAGAGCAAGCGATAAATCACAAATATTCACTGATTTTAATGACGTCTTTATTGAAGATAATGGTGCGGGTGTATTTAGACACATGGTCAACGAGTATGCAAGCTATGAAGATGCTTCAAAAGATATTTTGGACGTAGTCAAAAAAGGATATGAAGGAGCGTATATTGTTTCTTACCTAGGCGATGAGCGCAAAGAAGTATTTGATGCGGCTGCTAGTGTCGAATAACCATCAGAATTAAATGATTTCAGCTTTTCCAGTATTCAATTGATTAAATCCTTTTATTCCTTGTAGCCCTCCTGTGTGTATGGCGAGTATTTTTGTTTCGTTAGGAAAGTATTCTTTTTTGAGTAAATCAGCTATTCCGTACATCATTTTTCCTGTATAAATAGGGCATAGCGGAATGTTCTTACTTTGCTGGAAATCATTAATGAAATCGATTAATTGGTTGTTCCATTTGCCATAACCTCCAAAGTGATAGTCCGTATTTATCGACCAATTTTGATAATCTTTATCTAGTAGTCTTACTACATCTTTTGATAAAAAACCTCCTTTTAGCGAAGAAAATCCCATTACTTTTTTCTTTCCTTCTAGTGAATTGATAATTCCTGCAATCGTTCCTCCTGTACCTACTGGTACACATACTATATCAAAATCAGCATTCAATTCAGATAATATTTCTGCACTTCCTTTTACTGCAAGCGGATTTGTGCCGCCTTCAGGTATGATATATGTTTTATCCCAATTGATATTTAGAGTAGAAAGGAAATCGGAACTATTATCAAAATTTTCGTTTCGTAAATATCTAAAGACATCTCGTGCTATAAAATGGAGTTGCATCCCCATTTCTTTCGCTGATTGTAATGTATATAGATATGAATCTGGTTGCTCACCTCTGATAATCCCAATGGTTTTAAAACCATATTTTTTGCCAGAAGCTGCAGTGGCGTAGATGTGATTGGAAAAAGCTCCTCCGAATGTCAATAATGTATCTTTCTCTTGCAATTTTGCTGCTTCGAGATTGTATTTTAGCTTATAATACTTATTGCCTTGTATCTCAGGATGCATCATATCTGTGCGTAAAATAGATACAGTCGTATTTGATATGTTTATTTTTTGAAGCATAAAAAAAGACGTACTAACAATAGTACGTCTTATATTTTAATAAAGATTTTTTGATTTACTGCGCAGCATCCAATTTATTTAAAAGCAATTCTGCATCGGCAACTTTATCACTTGTAGGAAATTCTTCTACGATTCTTGCGTAGAATTCTTTTGCTTCAGCGGTTTTTCCTTGATTCTCGTATGCCATTCCTGCTTTGAGTATCATTACTGGAGCAATAGCACCATTATCTGAAAAATTAGCAGCTTTGCTATAGTTAGCTAAAGCAGCATCTGCTTGCCCTAGTTCCATTTGAGCATCTGCCATTACATTGTATCCAAGTGCTCCTATGATAGGGTCATCAGTACTGAAATCTCCTAAATACTCAACTGCATTTGTATAATCTGCTAAATGGTAGTAACATACACCTGCATAGTAGTTGGCAAGATTTCCTGCTTTAGTACCACCATGGTTATTTGCTACATCTACAAACCCGTCAAATCCACTACCATTGAGTGCTAGTGCAAATGAATCTAATTCGAAGTAATGCTGTGCCATGAAAATTGCTTCTTGCGCAGCTACTTCTTTCTTCGGCTTCCATACATTCATATAGAACAATCCACCGATAACCAATAATAAAAGTCCTATCACAACGACATTTACAACTGTTCCATTTTTCTCGTAAAAGTCTTGCAATTTATCTACTGCTGTCAATTCTACTCCTTCTATTATTTCTTTTTCTTCTGCCATTATTATTAGCTTTTTCTATTCGTTTTTATTATTTGATAAAAGGATAGTCTTCTTGCATATAGATATCCTTATACACTTCGTCCTCCGTAGGGAATGGCGAATTTTCGGCAAAGGTAACACAATCGTCTATTTCTTCTTTTACTTTTTGTTGAATTTTCTTGATTTCTTCTTCTGTAGCGTAGTTTTTCTCCATTATATTGTTCAAAACTTGCTGTATAGGATCTAATTCTTTGTATGAATTAAGCTCATCTTTTGTACGATATTTTTGTGGATCTGACATAGAGTGCCCTTTGTATCGGTATGTTCTTATCTCTAGAAAGACAGGTCCTTTTCCACTACGACATATCTCTGTAGCTTCTTCCATTGCTTCATGTACAGCTAGTGGGTGCATTCCATCTACAGCTTTACAGTGAATCCCAAAAGGCTCACCTAGTTTGTAGATTTCTTTAGTCGCAGCAGCACGCTTTACAGATGTTCCCATTGCATAGCCATTGTTTTCACAGATAAAAATCACAGGTAAATCCCACAATTTTGACATGTTAAATGTCTCATGTAAAATCCCTTGCCATGTAGCACCATCTCCAAAAAGACATACTGCAACATTGTCTGTTCCTTTATATTTTTCAGCAAAAGCGATACCAGCTCCTAGTCCTATTTGTGCACCTACAATACCATGACCACCCATGAAGTTATGCTCTTTAGAGAAAAAGTGCATAGAGCCACCTTTCCCTTTTGTGCATCCAGTAGCTTTTCCGTATAGTTCAGCCATACCTTCTCTACTACTCATGCCTCTAGCAAGTGCTAGTCCATGATCGCGATAGGCAGTTATCATTTTATCTTCTTTGCGTATAGCAGATTCTATTCCTGCAGCGATAGCTTCTTGTCCTATATATAAGTGACAAAATCCTCTTATCTTTTGTTGTCCGTAGAGCATCCCTGCACGTTCTTCAAATTTTCGCATGCGAAGCATCGATTCGTACCACTCTAGGTAGGTTTCTTTTGTTACATTTGCACTTGTCATCATTGTTGGTTTTTGATTGGCATATATAAAATGCAAGCCCAAAAGTAATGTTTCTCAAAGAAATTAAACTCGTAAATTTTAAAAATCATACAAAATCGCAATTTTCTTTCACAGAAAAGGTCGTTTGTTTTGTAGGATTGAATGGTATAGGCAAGACAAATGTGCTTGATGCTATTCATTTTTCTTGCATTGGGAAAAGCTATTTTAGTTCAGCTGATAAAAATTGTATCAATCAAAATGATACATTTTTTCGACTAGAAGCAAATATTGAAAAGAGTGATAAAACGCATAAAATAGTTGCTACTTTGCAGAAAGGGAGGCGGAAAAAAATAGAAGTAAATGACATTCCCTACGGAAAAATAACTGAGCATGTAGGTCGTTTTCCGCTGGTGATAGTTGCTCCTGACGATAATGTATTGATACTTGGGAGTAGCGAAGAAAGACGAAAACTGCTAGATAGAACACTTGCGCAAGCATTTCCAAACTATCTGCAATTTTTGACAAAGTACAATAAGATATTAGCACAGCGAAACGCACTGCTTAAAGATACAGCACATAAAGAGATAGATTTTTCATTGTTAGAAATCTACGATAGTCAATTGGTGCCTTTGGGAAAAGCTATCTTTGAACAACGTGAACAGTTTGTAGCTGAGATTATTCCTTTTTTCAATCAATGCTATCAGCGTATTGCAGGCAAAAATGAAGCACTTTCTCTTGTGTACAAAAGTCAATTGATAGACGATGATTTTGCGACCTTATTAAAAAAATCGCTGGCCAAGGATAAAATATTGCAAAGAAGTACTTGTGGAGTTCACAAAGATGATGTTGTATTTATGATGGGAGAGGAAAGAATTAAGACTTTTGGCTCGCAAGGGCAGCAGAAAACTTTCCTTTTGGCATTAAAATTGTCGATATTTGCATACTTGAAAGAAAAACTCGAACTTGAGCCTTTATTTTTGATAGATGATATGTTTGATAAGCTAGATGAGAACAGAGGTTTACATCTAGTCAAATATGTACACAATAATTTGGGGCAAGTTTTTATCACACATACACACGAGCAAAGTTTTGTTAAAAAAATGGGTGGTTTATCTTTTCAATTGATAGCGATATGACGGACAATAATTTGACATCTTTGAGTGATGCACTCGATAAGTTTGCGCAGCAAAAAAAAATGAAGAAACCTATTTTGGAAGCTCGTATTGTAAGTTATTGGAAAGAAATGATGGGTGATTTAGTGAATAAATACACGCAGAAAATATACATTCAAGGCAAAACACTTTTTGTGAAAGTAGAAGCTGCAGCCTTGAAGAATGAGTTGCTTTTTTCAAAAGAACAGATTATCAGTCGTATCAATACGCAATTTGGAGAGAATACGATTTCAAAACTTGTAGTACTTTAGCCTTGTGAAAAAATACATTTTTACCATAATAGCTTTGATTAGTAGTTTTTGCGCATTTGCTCAGCAAGATACAATAACGCATGTCGTCCAAAGAGGGGAGACATTGTTTAAGTTGTCAAATATTTATTTAATTCCTGTGGATTCTATAGCACAATGGAATGATGTGGAAAATAACATAATATATGTGGGTCAATCTCTGATGATAAAGAGATTGAATAATATTTCTGATGAGGAGATAGAAAATAACATCAATAAATATCATCAAGAAGACCTAGCAGATGCTATTAAAGAAAATGAAATTTGGGTTAGTGAACTTGTAGATAGTATAGATTTAGTCAATGAAAAATTAGATAAGACAAATGACATTCATTTATCTAAAATTCTTTCTAATATTAGAATAAGGGATAATGCTAAAGATTCCATAGCTAACGAAAATGTTAGGTTGAAGCAAGAAATTGAAGACTCGCCAGTTCAATATAAAAATGATTTTGAAGAAGTTGTTGTCGTTGAGGTTGACTCGAAAAATGTAGTACAACAGGATGATGATTTAGTGATAGAATCTGTGGTCTCAGATATTGAAATAGATGGTTTTGAAGAATTTGGAAATATTATTTTTGAGGAGGATGCGATAATAGAAGATGTAGTTGAAGAAGAAGCATTTCCCAATACTATAGTGGAAAAAGATACGATACAATCAACAAATATAGATATACAAGAGGATTTGAATGCACAAGATATAGATGTACTCGAAAAAATAGAAGAAAGTATTTCGATAGAAGAAGAGAAAGTAGAAAAAGAAAAGAAGGCTAAGGGACAAAAGTTAGTGATAGACAGCGTGATAACTATTGAAGAAGTAATAACTTCTGAAAATATAGAAGAAAACGTTTCAATAGAAGAAAAAATATCGGAGGTAACAGAAGAGCGTGTTCTTTTGGCAGAAGAGAAGTCTAAAAAAGAGAAAAAATCTAAAGAAGAAACAATAGAAAAAGATAGTTTACTAGCAATAGAAGTGGTAGACGCTAATATAGTATTGATAGATTCATTGGATAAAAAAACAGCAAAAAAATCTAAGAAGAAAACACAAAACGAAAATGTAGTAGATGAAATACTCGTTTTTGAAGAGATAGAAGATAGTCTTTTAACGAATAATGCATTACCTGCTGATACGCTTGCAAGCAAGAAAGCGAAGAAAAAGAATAAAAGTAAAGACTTAGAGATCGAAACTATTATTTTTGAAACTGCAGTAGATTCGACAAAAAAGAAGAAGCAGAATAAAAAAAATAAGAAAGTAATAGATGAGATTGTGAGCGAAAAAGATTCGCTTGAGATATCCGCAAGTATAGCGATTGACGAAGTAGAAGTAGTTGATAGTAAGAAGAAAAAGAAGCTGAAAATAGGAGATGAAGTAGATGAAACGAGAAAAGAAAAAGCTCGTTTTATGCTTTCTCGTGCTAAAAAAGAAATAGACAAGGGTGATTTGAAAAAAGCACTTGGATACATTGAAAAAAGTCTAAAACAAAATCCTAGCTACACAGATGCATATATGCTCAAAGCAGATATCTATG
Organism: Chitinophagales bacterium; assembly: GCA_049614465.1. Taxonomy (GTDB): domain Bacteria; phylum Bacteroidota; class Bacteroidia; order Chitinophagales; family UBA8649; genus JBMZDS01. Next base: position 2,006 of record JBMZDS010000004.1, on the reverse strand, counting down.
CGAGTTCTACTCACTATGCTGAAGCGCACAATGAATATATAAAAGCTTCACAATTGACTCCTGATAATGCACAAATACACTATAATATTGGTATTTGTCTGATTCAACTCAATAAAAAAGATGAGGCGATAGCTGCGATGACACAGGCGATAGAGACAGATTCTACTTATATTTTGGCATATTCTGGTCGCTCTGCATTGTACATTGAGGAAGAGTTGTATACTGCAGCTATTTTAGATTATAATAGTATCTTGAGCCTCAATAAATATTTTTATCCAGCACTTAAAGGCAGAGGAATTGCATACTACAACAGTGGAGAGTATGATGCGGCTATCTTGGATTTCAATCAATTGCTAGAATATGAGCCAGAAGATGGCTATGTCTACCACCAAAGAGGATTGGCTAAATTGTACAATAATGATTTATATGGAGGATGTATGGATTTGTTGTCTGCAGTAGAGTTAGGGGAAACTGATGCTGAAAAAAGCATCAATAAATATTGCGAATAAAGATGAGTACAAAAGATCCAATGCACGGAGTCAAACTAGCAGATATTCTTGCTTTTTTAGTCGAAAAATATGGATGGCAAACACTCGGTCGAAAAATCAATATTCGCTGTTTTAATTTTGATCCGAGTATCAAGTCTAGTCTCAAATTCCTACGCAGAACACCTTGGGCACGAGAAAAAGTAGAAGAATTGTATAGGGATAGTATTTAACGCTGTCGTTTAGGAGGTTTTGCTCCTCTAGTTTTCGGCTTTTTATATTTTGCTTTCAATATCTGAGAATAAGGAACTTTACTATTTGTCTTTTTATTTTTCGCTTTCTTCTCATGAAAAGCACCTGTTTCACTCTTTTGATGATTTTTTTGCTTCTTATTATTGAAAGGAATATGCTCCTTTGGCATTTCGAGTTCAATAAGTTCTGTCGAAATAGGTAAGTCTGTAGGCAATTCTTTGACTTCAATATCAAGATTCATAAGTGATTCTATGTCTTGTAAATAGTCGATTTCTTTTTCTGATACAAAAGAAATTGCAACTCCTTTTTTCTCTGCTCTACCAGTACGTCCTATACGATGGATGTATTGTTCTGCTATCGCTGGCATATCAAAATTGACAACATGCGTCACCATAGAAACATCCAGTCCTCTTGCGATAATATCTGTAGCTATCAATATACGAGAAGTACCTTGCTGAAAAGCATTGACCGAAGCAAATCTATTATTTTGTGATTTAGAGGAGTGAATGATACCTACTTTTTTCTCTATTAGTATAGGTTCGTCAGATTCGGTAGCAGGTATCTCTGTTTCTTTTTCGTTGTAGCACTCGTCCATGCGAGCATAGAGTACATCTGCTAGTTTTTTTGTTCCTGCAAAAACCAATATTTTAGACATCTCTTCATTGTCATCTAATAATCGTTGTAGGAGATTTACTTTAGAATTGAAATTAGGAATATTGTAGGCTAACTGCTGTATATTTTCTAGTGGAGCACCAGATGGAGCAGTTTCTATTTTTTCATAAAAATTAGTGTATTCATTGATTACTTTCTCTACATTTTCTGTTATTGTAGCTGAAAACATCAGGTTTTGTCTTTTGACTGGCAAATGGTCGATGATATTTTTGAGTTGTGCTCTAAATCCAAGATTGAGCATTTCATCTACTTCATCTATGATGAGTCGTTTTACTTCTTTTGCTCGCAATACACCATCGAGCATAAGATCGAGCAAGCGCCCAGGAGTGCCTACTATCACATCTAGTCCATCATATACAATAGCTCTTTGTGTACGAATATTGGTGCCACCATATACTCCGCCTACATGTAGACTCATATATTGACTTAGTTTTTTGACTTCCTCTACTACTTGTGCCACCAACTCACGTGTAGGTACTATTATCATCACTTGCGGGTGCGGAGAGTCGCTATACTTCCACATACGGAGTGTAGGGAGAAGATAAGCAAATGTCTTTCCTGTACCTGTCTGTGCTATTCCTACGACATCTTTTCCCG
>JBMZDS010000003.1:6285-24094 GCA_049614465.1 Chitinophagales bacterium | reverse complement strand
TGCTTCTGTTCATGACATTCATTTTTTAAAAGATATACAACATCAATTAAACGATTGTACTCTACTAGGAGATAAAGGGTATTTATCAGCAGAGTATCAATTGAATTTATTTGAATCTAACAGGATTGAATTAGAAACGCCTATGCGTAAAAATCAAAAGAATTTTAGAAAACAACCTTATATTTTTAGAAAATCAAGAAAGAGAATAGAAACTCTTTTTTCTCAATTATGTGACCAATTTAGGATAAGAAACAATTATGCAAAATCATTTGACGGATTCAAAACAAGAGTCTTATCGAAAATAACCTCTCTAACAATTATTCAATACATCAATAAGTTTATCTTTGATAGAAATATTAATATCTTAAAAATTAACATCGCCTAAATGCACAACGGGTATTGCAACAGTAAAACTACTCGCTGACCATACTTGGGATATGCTAGACAATGAAAAACCCGAAAACAATGATGATATATAGCGTAACAGTAAAAATAGAAGTCGAAATTAATGATGATTGGGTAGATTGGATGAAAGCTGTACACATACCTGATGTAATGAAAACAGGAAAATTTGTTGATTCTCGCTTCTGCAAAGTCCTTGTAGAAAACGAAACAGATGGCTTTACGTACAACATACAATATCGAGCAGAATCAATGAGTGATTATTTTGACTATCAGCATGAATTTGCTCCCGCTTTACAAAAAGAACATATGGAAAGATACAAAGATAAATTTGTAGCTTTTCGTACTTTATTGAAAGAAATATAATTTCTTTTTATATTTTTATCCTTGATATATCGTAGTTATCTAAATATTAAGTTTCAACTAACTGAATCACATTTAGGCATCTTCGTTTTTCTAATACCCAAAAAACATATATGACTCCTTACTTAAGATTAAGTTCCCTTACCATTTTATTTTCCTTGATTTTCAATATTTCATTTGCAGGCGGATGGGATGATATGGAGAAAAGCGACCACATCGCTGCCGAAGCCAACTTCCTAAAAGAACTAAAAAAAGACAGCACGAATGTTGACGCACTTATCGGAATGATTTTCATCTCTGAAATGAAAACTGATTACTATAATTTTGAAAAACATGTAGGAACATTGCTTCGCAATCATCCAAACCCTGAATATTTCAAATTGTTTGGGCACATGTACGATGACGAAACCGAAGATCTATTAGCCAATAATTATTCAAGCGACATTATGCCTTTTATTAATTCTGGTTTGGCAGTAGAAGCATTTAATGACAAGGATTTTACACGTAGAAATGATATTTTGAAAAGCACTTTTGGTGATGTCAATTGGTCTGTGATAGGTCCATTTGAAAATATAGCAGGAAGCAGTTATGATGTTGCTTTTTGGCCAGAACCAGGAAAAGAAAAAACAAATAATCTACCTGCTTTTCAAGATAACTGGGTTGACATAGAGAACCTCACTCCATACGGAGAACTAAATTTTGCTCATTATCTCCCTTTTCAAAGTGGACTGAATACTTATTATGCGCAAACAAATCTTATTCTAGACGAAGATCAGGATTTAGAATTACGTTTAGCAAGAAACCTTCCTGTTAAAATATGGGTAGATGATGAATTGATATTTGAAAATAGCGAAGTAGCTAGTTTTATTTATGACTACGAAAGGTTGAGCTTGTCTTTGTCTGCTGGCACACACAATGTTTTGATAAAAATGAATCCTTTGATGGATAACTATTCAGAAAGTAACTTGTTGGATTTTTATGAGCAAGATGACAATCAAGGTGGCAATGGATATTTCTACACATCAAGTTACAATTATGACTATTCAAGTTATGCGTCTGGTTCACCAGATTTATTAGTGCGATTTACAGACAAAGAGGGCAAAGTATTAGATATAGAAACAGCTTTTGATGCGACATATACATCTCAAGCTGTAAAAGCGAATCTTGAGACGGATGATGTACTTGAAGTATTCAAAAAAGCCTATGAAGAAGATGCTTCATTAAAAAATCTTTTTCTTTATGTAAAGACGGCTATCAAATACAGCCAAAACTATAAAGCTGAAGAAATCATTGCAAAAGAATTTTCAAGCAATAAACCTGTTGCCTACAAATATCTTCTAGGAAAACTATATGGCTATAGTGGTAAAGAAGAAAAAATGTACAATATTCTCGAAAATATCGACCAACAAAAAAGTCCAATCTTCCCTGTCTTATGGGAAAAATTTGATTTGCTCGACTACGAAACAGATGAAGACAAATATTTGACTGAATTGAAAAAGCTTCAAAAAATCAATCCTGCTCACTATTCAGTTTGCTATGGTTATATAGACTACTACACATATAAAGGCGACATGAAAGCGCGTAGAAACTATGTAGAAGAAATCATTGAAAACTATCCTCATCTAGAAGAATACTATGAAGATTATCTTGAAGATGATGATTACAAACCATACGAATACAAAGATCAAACTGATGAAGAACGAAGAGAAGAAGCCGATGAAAGTTTAGCAAGCATGGATACTTCTTTTTATGTGTCAGATTATACTACATTGATTGATTATTACAAGCATGTAGAAGATTTTGACTCTGTGATATTACTTTACGACATTTTGATAGAAAAACTACCCTATCTTACTGCATATCATTCTCAAAAAGGGCGCTATCTCTACATAGAAGAAAAATATGATGAAGCCTACGAATCATATAGCAATGTATTGAAGCAAAGTCCATACAATGTAAGTGCTTTAGAGAAAATGGGTGATATTCGCTACGATCAGAAAAACAATGACGAAGCATTGGCTCATTACAATGAAGCTATAGATCTCAATGAAGCATTGTGGAAACCTTATTCTACAAATTCGCTAATAGACAAAGTTATCAAAATAAAGCCCCAAGAAAACTACAAGAATCTTTTCCAAGGAAAAACATTCAAACAAATACAAAAAGAGAAAAAAGACTGGATAAAAGCACTAGAAAATGAAGACTTTGTTGGACTTATGTATACAAGAGATATTATCAAAAAACAATACGATAGATTTGATATTTATCAGAGTCAAGCACTTGAAGTATTGACAGAAGAAGGTGCTTCACAGCTTACAGAGATAAGTTTCTCTCACTTTGGCAGTCTTACTGATTTTAAAGTCATCAAAAAATCTGGAGCAGAGGTTATTCCAGACAATTCTTATGGATATTTAGTTTTCAAAAACCTAGAACCAGGTGACATCATCTATGTAGAAGGTGTTTCTGAAAACCATACAACCAATTATGAGCTCGGAAAAGAATATTATGTACCTAATACAATGAATGTACCTTACCCATTGTATTACTCTAGATTGGAAATGGCAGTGCCTGAAGGTGAAGATTTGACGATTAATTATTCTAATATAGAAAATACCCTACAAGAAAGACAAGAAAATGGTTTTGATATTTATTCATGGGAATATACTGATGTAGCTAAAGTAGTATGGGAAGATGCAATGCTTGGCGATTATGACGATTATGCACGTATTGATATCAGTAGTATGGCGGACTATTCTATGATGGTAGATTGGTATAAAAAGAAAACTTACAGAAGAACTGAATTGACTTATGAAGTAAAAGAAGCTCTAGACTCTCTTGACTTATGGGATGCTAGTGATATGGACAAAGCCAAAGGCGTCTACAATTATATTACAAAGCACATCAATTACTCTTATGTTTCATTTTTACAATCCAATTTTACCCCTAAGCAACCAGGTATTACTTGTTCTGAAAAAATAGGAGATTGTAAAGATGTAGCAACATTGATGATAACAATGCTTCGCGAACTAGATGTAGATGCATCATATGTGCTTGTGCGTACTATCAATTATTCTTTCTTAGATCTTCCTCCATATCAAAATTTTGATCATGTTATTGTAGCATATTACATAGATGGTAAGGAATATTTTGCGGATTTGACATCTGATGCTTATCCTTATTATTCACTCAATCTGATGGACAACGAAGCACATGCTTTGCGTATCAAAGATGGAGAAACGTATACATTTCAATTGCCAAACGATTATCAAGACGCTGAAAAAAATACTGAATATATAGAAACATCTATTTCTTTTGACCAAGATTTTAATGTCGATATCAATATGGAATCAACACTCAATGGTATCAATAGTGGATATATGAAAGAAGTATTTAGAGAGACTCCTGATGAAGAAATAGTACAATACCTAGTACAATTATATGGTTATGATGTTTTTGACAACAACTATTTAAAAGATTATACGCTAGAAAATCTTGATGATATAGACAAATCACTTGTCATCAACCTTGAAATGCAAGCTGCAGATTTTGTAGACAATCTAGATGATCTATATGTTTTTCAAATGCCACTAATGCGTATCAATTTCCCATCGCAAGCATTTAATGTAGAAGAAAGATACAATGACATTTATTTATTAGGAGCTATTAATGTAGATCCATTTGAAGAAATAACAACGATTAATATTCCAGACGGATACGAGTTTCCAAAAGTGCCAAAAGATATTCATGAAGAAAGTCAATATGGAAGCTATGATGTTACTTTTGAACTCAAAGAAAATCAAATGATAGTCAATAGAACTGTTGTATTCAATGATATGATAGTAGAGAAAGAAAACTTTCAAGAGTTTGTTGACTACTATAAAAAACTAGTGTCTTACGATACTAAAAAAATGTATATCGTAGCAAGTGAATAAAAGTCCGACTTTCATCATCTGTACTTAATACATTTTACAGAAAGAAAAGAAGTATATACCTTGCACTTATAAGTTTGGGGTATCTGTGTAGTGAAGACTACATGGTAAAAATAAAACCTATCGCTCTCTTGCGGTAGGTTTTGTTTATTTTTGCAAAAGTTATTACAATTATGAAAAACCTTTTTTTTACATACCTTACCTTACTTTCTGCATTTAGCAGCATTGCTCAGAGTAGCACAGACATCATAGGTATGTGGCAAAACGAAGATGGTAACCAACAAATAGAAATTTACCAGCAAGAAGATAATCTATTTTATGCAAGATTGATTTGGCTAAAAGATAATGTCAGCCCATACAATCAAAGCGCTTATGATGTAGAAAACAATGAAAAATCTTTGCAAAGTAGACTACTTATAGATATAGATGTACTTATTGGTTTTGAATATCTTGAAGAAAAACACCTTTGGAAGAATGGCAAGATATACAACTTCAAAAACGGTAATTCTTATAACGGGAAAATCCAAATCAAAGAAGGAGAACTACATTTAACTGGATTTTATGGCATATTGTTTTTTCTAGGAAAAACGCAAAAGTGGACAAGATACACCGCAAAATAAAATGACAGAATCATTGTATTATATCGGTATAGCGCAAGCTATGTTTGTGGCATTTATCATGCTAACAAAAAAAGAAAAGCAAGGTTCTGATTTTGTGCTTATCATTTGGTTACTTACCATTGCTTTTAAGTTGCTAGTTCGACTTACAAGTATAGAACATGGCGATTTTTTTGATGACCAGTTTGCCATAAGTTTAATACCACTTACATTCGGACCTTTTCTATTTCTTTATACCAAATACTTGATGTATCATCGGTTTTTCTTTACTTCAAAAGATTATTTACATTTTGTGCCTTTTGTAGTTTTTACCGTGCTTTATTTTCTGTTTTTTGCAGGAAAATTATCCTTTGAAGCAGGCGACTTACTACAGACTGATGGCTATGTCATCCCAAGATTGATATACGGAAGTGCTTTCCTTATTTCTGTTTTCTACTACGGATTTCTTACCTTATACATTCTCAATAGATATAGAAAATCATGGCTCAATCGCTTCTCTACAGATAGTGCAAAATCAAAGCTCAACTGGCTTTATTTTCTTTCTTTTTTCTTCATAGCTTCGTATATAATTTACACCCTTTTAGGGATATGTAACATCGTTGCTGAAAATAATAATTTTGACATCCTTTACATTTCTGATATTTGCTTGACGATGCTTATTTTTTCCATTAGTTATTTTGGGATCACACAACCTCATTTATACAGTGTCGTGCCAGATGATGAAGAAAAAACTGTAGCAGAAGAAAAAGAAACGGATGATCTAAATCAAAAAGAAAAATATCAAAATTCTACCTTGTCTGAAGATGTCAAAACGACCTATATTGATCAGATTTTTGCATACATGCAAAGCGAAAAACCTTATCTCAATCCAGAACTTACGGTACAAGATTTATCCAAGCAACTCAATATTTCTCGTCATCATTTGACAGAAATACTCAATAATGATTTAGGAAAAAACTTCTTTACATTTATCAATGAATATCGTGTCAATGAAGTGAAGAGAAGACTTTTAGATGAGAAGTTTTCGCATTTAACAATTGTAGCAATAGCTTTTGATAGCGGATTTAATTCTAAATCTACATTCAATAGTATTTTTAAGCAACAAACAGAACTTACTCCATCTAAATGGAAAAAAGAAAATAGCTTGTAATAATTTTTTTAAGCTTACTTCTTTGATACTATGTTTCTGACTGATATTTTGCATTACTAAAACCTAAAATGCAAATAAAAACAGGAAAGAGTAATGCCAGTCCCACACTAAAAAAGATAGGTTTTTTAAATTTTGATGAAAGCCCGTGACATAGAATAAACCATACGACAACATTAAGAACGGGAACTAGCAAAAATAATGTCCACCAAAAAGGTTTTCCTGCTACATTAGTTAAGATAAATATATTGAAATATGGAACAAAAGCATGCCAAGGCTCTCTCCCCGCTTTTTCAAAAACTTTTAAGCAACCGACCATAGCAATAAAAAGAGCAGCAGCTAAAGCAAACATTGCCAATAAAGCAATTAACATCCCTATACCTTCACCATTTAAATTACCTAAATATTCACTCATGAGAATATAAAATTAACCTGCTAAAAAAGATTGCCACCACTTTGCACTGTCTTTTAGATAGCGTGTTTGTGTTTCAAAATCATTGTATACAATTCCAAATCTAGGTCCATACCCCTCCGCCCATTCAAAATTGTCCATAAAAGTCCATTGATAATAACCTCTTACATCTACACCCTCATTTTTAGCTTTTAAAACATTAGCTAGATAATCTTTGTAAAACTGTGTTCGTCTAAAATCATTAATTGTTCCGTCAGCATTGAGTTCATCATTGAGTCCCATGCCGTTTTCTGTGATATAAAGCGGAACACCGTATGCGCCTATTTGCTTCAAGATGTCATACATTCCTTTAGGATATACTTCCCAGCCCATAGCTGTCAATTCGCTTTCATCTTCTACCAAATCTTTTCCTTTCATGACATTTGCCCACATCACTGGCGGCCACAAACTAAACTTTGCCACTGTACGAAAGTAATTTTGTACACCAAAAAAATCAAAGTCAAATACCATCTTTTCTTCATCTCCCTCTTCCATATACTTTTCGATACCTTTTAGCATTTTCAAGTCTTCTGTAGGATATCCCATCCCCAAGGTAGGTTCTATAAATAATCGATTAAAAAAAGCATCTTCTTTTTTAGCCGCTTTGACATGTCTTTTCTTGTTAGGATCTTTAGGCTCGACTGCGGTCACAGAGAAAGTCGTACCAACATTAGCCTCTGGCACATTGGCTCTTACGACACGTCCTCCTTCAGCTTGACAAAGAGTAACATGATGTACTGCTTGCTTAAATTTCTTAAAGCTTCGCTTGCCTGGAGCATGCATTTTAGCAAGATATCCTAGTGCCGTAAAAGCGAGTGGCTCATTAAAAATCATCCAATTTTTAACTCTGTCTCCAAATGCTTTTGTACATACATCAACATATTCTTTGAACCAATCAATCACATCTCTATTTGGCCAACCTCCTTTATCTTCTAATACTTGAGGCAAATCCCAATGATATAAGGTAATCCAAGGCTGTAAACCCTGCGCAAGACATTCATCAATAACATTATTGTAAAAATCTATTCCTGCTTGATTTATCTTTCCCGTTCCATCAGGTAAAATACGTGTCCAAGCTATTGAAAATCGAAAAACATCAAAATTCAAAGATTTCATAATAGCAATATCTTCTTTGTATTTATGATAAAAGTCACAAGCTTCATTGCCATTGCTTCCATCATGGATGTTTTTTGATTTACTCGTAAAAGTATCCCATACAGAAGGGCTTTTTCCATCTAAATTCCATCCTCCTTCTATCTGATAAGATGCTGTAGCTGTTCCCCACAAAAAATCTTTTCCAAAATCTGCTTTCATCATCTCACTATTTATTATTTCTGCCATTACTTGATGCGGGTTTAAGGTTGCTCCTATAGCTGCTAGTGCAGATAGCTTGAGCATTTGTCGCCTGTTCATTCTCTCAGTTATATTCATGTGAGCCGAAAATACCATTTTATCCCTAAAAACATTACAGTTGTATAATTCTTTTCGTCATGATAGTCTTACTATATTTGTTTCTCAATTGACTAACCTATGAAAGGAATAATACTTGCAGGTGGTAGCGGTACTAGATTGTATCCTATTACTTATGCACTCAGCAAACAAATGATGCCTATTTATGACAAGCCGATGATATATTATCCGCTTTCTGTATTGATGAATGCTGGCATCAATGAAATTTTAATCATTTCTACACCACATGATTTACCCAATTTTGAAAAACTACTGGGTGATGGTAAAAAATATGGCTGTCGTTTCGAATATGCGGTGCAAGAAGTTCCTAACGGACTCGCACAAGCATTTGTCATAGGAGAAGAATTTATAGGCGATGACAAAGTAGCTTTGATTTTAGGAGATAATATCTTTTACGGTGTTGGGTTAGGTTCTCTTTTAAGAGAAAATAATGATCCTGAGGGTGGTGTTATTTATGCTTATCATGTATCTGATCCTGAGCGATATGGTGTAGTAGAGTTTGATGAAAACCTAAAGGCTATTTCTATAGAGGAAAAACCTACTGCTCCAAAATCTAATTATGCTGTACCGGGCTTGTATTTTTATGACAATGATGTCGTTGAAATTGCTAAAACCATAGCTCCTAGTCCAAGAGGAGAATATGAAATCACAGATGTAAACAAAGTATATCTCGAAAGGGGAAAACTTAAAGTAGGCATTCTAGATAGAGGGACAGCTTGGCTAGATACTGGCACCTTCAATTCACTCATGCAAGCATCGCAGTTTGTACAAGTAATTGAAGAAAGACAAGGATTAAAAATTGGATGTATAGAAGAAATTGCCTACAAACAAGGATTTATCAATAAAAAACAACTCCAAGAATTGGCTGAGCCATTGCTCAAAAGTGGATATGGAACATATTTGACACAATTAATAGAGAAGTAAAATGGCAAAGATATTAGTAACTGGTGGAGCAGGATTTGTAGGAAGTTGTATGGCAGAAAAGCTAATTAATACGACTGATCACAAAGTAGTAATTATAGATAATATGCTCACAGGAGATGCAAGAAGATTACCTAAAACAGATAAAGACAACTGGAGATATATAAAAGCAGATTGTAACAATTGGAAAGATCTTTCTTCTGTTATGTTGGCATATAAGTTTGACTACGTATTTCACTATGCGGCAGTCGTAGGAGTCAAACGTACACTAGACAACCCAACAATGGTGCTTGATGATATTCAGGGGTTAAAAAACATCCTTGATCTTTGTAAAAACACCAATGTAAAACGCATTTTCTTTGCTTCATCTTCAGAAGTATATGGAGAGCCTTTTGAACATCCGCAAAACGAATACACGACTCCTCTAAACTCTAGGTTGCCATATGCAGTTGTGAAAAATGTAGGAGAAGCATTTTTGCGAAGCTACAAGCATACATACGATTTAGACTACACGATTTTTCGATTTTTCAACACTTATGGTCCTAAGCAGAGCGTAGATTTTGTAATGTCAAAATTTATCAATGCAGCATTAAAAAATGAAGACATTACTGTCTATGGAGATGGTTCTCAGACGAGAACATTCTGCTATGTAGATGATAATATAGATGCTTGTTTAAGTTCATTCCAAAACGATATTTTCATCAATGATACAGTCAATGTAGGAAGCGATCAAGAGCTTACCATTTTAGAACTTGCCAATATTATCATAGAAGAAACAGGCTCATCAAAAATAGTTCATTTGCCTGCTCTAGAAGAAGGCGACATGAAAAAACGTAAGCCAGATATCAGCAAAATGCGACAATTGTTAGGGAGAGATTTATTTCCTATCAGAGAAGGTATCCGTAGAATTCTAGAGCACGGATTAGTTTTATACAAGTAAACGTCTAATGAAAAAAATACTCGTCACAGGAGGAGCAGGCTATATAGGTTCGCATACAATAGTTGATTTGGTCGAAAATGGCTTTGATGTTATATCCATTGACAATTTTTCCAATAGTTTTCCTTCTTCTATCGAAAATGTATCTACCGTTTTAGAAAGAAAAATAAAGAATTACAATATCGACTTATGTGATTTAGAAACTGTAGAAAAGGTCTTTGAAGAAAATTCAGATATTGTAGGAATTATTCATTTTGCGGCTTTCAAGTATGTCAATGAATCTGTAGAGCAACCCCTAAAATACTATCACAACAATCTTACTAGCTTAAATAATGTATTAACTTGTTGTGAAAAATATAATGTGCGACACTTTGTTTTCTCTAGCTCTTGCTCTGTATATGGCAATGCCGCAAAACTGCCCGTCACAGAACAAACTCCTTTAGCAAAAGCAGAAAGCCCATATGCACAGACCAAAGTCATAGGTGAACAAATCATAGGAGATTTCCTGGCGCAATATCCATTAAAGTCTACCTTACTTCGATATTTCAACCCAGTAGGAGCGCATCCATCTGGAAAAATAGGCGAAAATCCAAAGGGAATAGCTCAAAACTTACTACCCAGAATCACAGGAACAGCTCTAGGTAAATATGAGCAATTTGTTATTTGTGGCAGTGATTATGAAACACGAGATGGTACGTGCATTAGAGATTATATACACGTTTCAGATATTGCTCATGCACATACATTAGCTTTGCAATGGTTGATTTCACAAGACGACAAAACCTGTGAAGTATTCAATATAGGAAGTGGAAATGGTGTGACTGTCAAAGAAATGGTCAACTCATTTGAAAGTGTAAGTGGAGAAAAACTCAACTACATCATGGGTGAAAGAAGACATGGAGATGTTGTGGCGATATATGCAGACAACACGAAAGCCAATACTACTCTTGGATGGAAATGTCAGTTCACACTTGATAGCATGATGAGCACTGCTTGGCAATGGGATAAATCACTCCACAAAGAGTAAAAATCATATTTAGGCAAAGTTTTTGTGAGCATCTGCGATTTTTCAAGTAATTTTGAAAAATAAACTCATAAAAACCTTTTTCAATGCTTAGACAGCATCTCGCTCAAAAATTACAACAAAAACTTTCTCCTCAGCAAATTCAATTGATGAAATTGCTACAGATTCCTACGGCAAATCTTGAGCAAAGAATAAAGGAAGAGTTAGAAGCAAATCCTGCTCTTGAAGAAGGAGAGGCCATAGATAATGCACTAGATGAGTTAGATAAAAAAGCGGACGATTTAGATAATACATCAGAAGACGGAGAAGAGACTGATCCACAAGAAGAACTCAATCTTGAAGATTATTTTGATGATGATGGAGAATATCCAGACTACAAATCATCGGTAAGCAATCATAGTGCAGATGATGAGCAAAAAACCATCCCTATTTCTGTTGGGACAACTTTTCATGAGCATCTTTTAAAACAGCTATCCACTAGAAAACTTAGTGAAGAAGATTTTAAAATAGGAAAGCAAATCATAGGAAGTATAGGCGATGATGGTTACTTGCGTAGAGAGTTAATCAATATTGTTGATGATTTAGCTTTTGGACAAAGTATTTATGCTGAAGAAGAAAAAATAGAAGAGATTTTATTGAAAATTCACGACTTTGATCCTGCTGGAGTGGGCGCTCGAAATTTGCAAGAATGCCTTTTACTACAGCTTAAACAGAAAACGGCTTCTCCGCCAGTAAAAATTGCTATTAAAATCCTTGAAAAGCATTTTGACCAGTTTACGAAAAAGCATTTTAACAAATTAAAAAATGCATATAGCTTAGAAGATGATGAGTTGAAAACGGTCATGGATGAAATTTTAAAGCTCAATCCAAAACCAGGTAGCACATATTCAGGTGATGGAAAAAATTCGGTTGTTCATCAATACGTTACACCAGATTTTACCGTGAAAAATGATACAGGAGAGCTTTCATTGATGCTCAATATGCGAAATGCGCCTGAATTAAAAGTCAGCAGTTCATTCAAAGAAATGTATGATGCATACAAAGCATCTAAAGAAGCATCTTCTCAACAAAAGAAAGATTTACTTTTTATAAAGCAAAAAATGGATGCGGCTCGATGGTTTATTGATGCTATCAAACAACGTCAGCAAACGATGATGTTGACCATGCAAGCCATTCTTGATTATCAAAAAGATTATTTCTTGACAGGTGATGAAACACAGCTTCGCCCGATGATACTTAAAGACATTGCAGAAGTCACAGGATTGGATATTTCTACTGTTTCTCGTGTTGCCAATTCTAAATATGTACAAACAGAGTTTGGTACCATTTTGCTAAAGTTTTTCTTTTCTGAGTCTATACAAACGAGCTCTGGAGAAGAAGTCTCTACAAGAGAGGTAAAATCTATACTCCAAGACATCATCAATGAAGAAAACAAACGCAAGCCTTATTCTGATCAGAAACTAATGGAATTGCTTAAAGAAAAAAAATACGAAATAGCACGTAGAACAGTTGCCAAATATAGAGAGCAGCTCAATATCCCTGTCGCTCGTATGCGTAAAGAATTATAAAAATAAAACACCCTAACATGAATTTTTTAGTACTAGGCGCAGGAGGTAGAGAACATGCCTTTGCTTGGAAACTTGCCCAAAGCCCACTTTGCGAAAATCTATACATAGCACCAGGCAATGGTGGTACAGATAGTGTCGGTATTAATGTGTCTATTGCCGTTACTGATTTTGAGACGATTGCCAGCTTCTGTCTTGAAAAAAATGTGACGATTGTCGTTGTAGGACCAGAAGCTCCATTGGTAGAAGGTATTTATGATTTTTTCAACGAAAACGAACGATTAAAAAACATTGCGATAATAGGTCCTTCAAAATATGGTGCACAACTAGAAGGCAGCAAATCATTTGCTAAAGAATTTATGCTCCGTCATGATATTCCTACTGCAGCATATCAAGAATTTACAATAGAAAACCTTAATGACGGTTTTGATTTTATAGATAAAAATGCTGCTCCATTTGTATTGAAAGCAGATGGGCTTGCAGCAGGAAAGGGTGTTGTCATCACAGAAAGCCGAGAAGAAGCAAAGGAAACACTACGAGAAATGATAGCAGAAGCCAAGTTTGGCGATGCTAGTGCAAAAGTCTTGATAGAGCAGTTTTTAGATGGAATAGAATTTTCTGTGTTTGCACTTACTGATGGAAAAAACTATGTCTTGCTCCCAGAAGCTAAAGATTATAAACGAATAGGCGAAGGTGACAAAGGGCTTAATACTGGTGGTATGGGTGCCGTCTCTCCTGTGCCTTTTGTAGATAAAAAATTGATGGAAATCGTAGATGAGCAAATCGTAAAACCAACCATTGATGGATTTCAAAAAGAAAATATAGCCTACAAAGGTTTTGTCTTTTTTGGATTAATTTTAGTCAAAGGAGAGCCTTTTGTGATAGAATATAACTGTCGTATGGGAGATCCTGAGACAGAAGTAGTTTTGCCAAGATTATCAAGTGATTTAGCAGAACTTTTTGTGCTTTGTGCGGAAAATAGATTGAATGAAGCTACTATAAATCATGACAATAGAGCAGCGGCAACGGTTGTACTTGCTTCTGGCGGATATCCTGAAAAATATGAAAGAGGGAAAACAATAGACTTGCCAACTGTAGATGAAAATACAATTGTTTTTCATGCTGGCACAAAACAAGAAAACAATCTACTAAAAACAAATGGCGGGCGTGTCATGATGGTGACTTCTTATGCCGAAAACATCAAAAAAGCAGCAGGAAACTCAAGCGAAACAGCTGAAAAAATAGATTTTGATGGGAAATACTATCGTAAGGATATTGGTTATGAGTTTTAAAAAGATTTTAGAAAATGAAAGTTAAGCATCTTTTAATTTTATTAATAATAGCAATGTTACTCATGGGTGTAGCTGATCTTTTTAAATTGATGCATTGGCCTGGTGCTAATATTGTAATTTTAGCATCTATATTAATGAAGTTAATCTTAGGGGCGTTGACAATATGGAAAATTTTAACTACTGATAAATCTAAAGACTTCCTTAATAGTTAAGCTCTATTCTTTAAGGCACAGGATCATAACCACTACCACCCCAAGGATGACAACTACTAACACGCTTTAATGTCAACCAAAATGCCTTGATTGGATTATGTTTTTGAAATGCTTCTATACCGTACTGCGAGCAAGTAGGTGTATATCTACATGATTTGGGTAAAATAGGCGACAAAATAAGTTGATACGCTCTTATTAAAATGATAAAAGGAAAAGCTAAAATTTTGCGAAGCAATGTCATCAATACCTTGCTTTTTCGCAGACACCAAAACTTCCATTTGCTTTGGCTATAGAATCCCATCTTGCTTCAAAAGCATCTCTGTCAGACTTAGTTGTAGAGCAGTATTTCTCTTGAATAGAACCTTTACTTGTAGAATAATTGCATTCCAAACAAGGTTTGCCACAAGCCGCAGCCAAACAAAATAGTAAAGGAAGAATCAGTAATTTTTTCATGGATTAGTTCTTTTCGACTTCTATTGTTTTCTTTTTCTTTCCAAAAAATCTACCTAAGTCAATACCTAGTTGATTAAGTGCATAAAGTAATATCGTAAATGCAGTCGCTTCATCGAGCCAACCTATAATAGGCACTACATCTGTAAATTCTGGTATAAAAATATAAATCCCTGTAAAAAGAGCGGTAACTGTCCAAAGTAATTTTTTCATGGTCGTAAATTTTTTACTATAATCAGTGCAAAAGCAATGCCAAGTTACGAAAAAGTATTTTAACAACTCTTTAAACGGCATTTTCTCACGCTTTTGTATATTCTTGAAACAAAAGATATAAATTAGCAAAATGTTTTCAAGTTTATCCAATTCTCAAGTTGTAAAATATATCATTGCTGTAAATGCAATTGTTTACTTACTAATGTTTTACACGCCTGTTGGTCAATATTATGACTTGCTTGCTATGTTTTACATAGACACTCCTTATTTCAAATCATGGCAACTGGTAACACATATGTTCATGCACGGAGGGTTTCTACATATTGCGATGAATATGTATGGAGTTTTCCTATTCGGAACCATACTTGAAAGAATATGGGGAGCTCAGCGGTTCTTGTTTTATTATATGGCTACAGGTATAGGAGCAGGAATGATATATCTGCTTGTAGAAGGCATTCGATTTAAAATGAATTTAGGTACTTTTTTTCCTTATACAGAAGGGCTAGCTTACAAAGTAATTCCTGTAGTAGGGGCATCAGGAGCTGTTTTTGGTATCTTGATAGCGTTCGCAATGCTCTTCCCAAATACAGAATTACGCTTACTATTTTTCCCTGTCCCTATCAAAGCAAAGTATTTGATAGGCGGCTATGTAGTATATGAATTAGTAACAGGATTGATGAATACAGCAGGAGACAATGTAGCGCATTTTGCGCATCTTGGTGGAGCATTGGTTGGTTTTCTGATTCTGTTTTATTGGCAAAAAACCAATAGAAAATCGCTTTATTAGTATGCAAACTGATATACAATCCATATGGAAAAATATAAAATACTATGCTAAGTCTAATGGTATAGTTTCTAGCCTTATCACTATTAATGTAGGTTTGTTTATTTTACAACACATAGTATATAGTGTTACTTGGCTGATGGGATTTGAAATAGAGATCATTGAATCTTTCTTTGTAAAATGGTTGTACCTGCCTGATTCTTTCCAAGAGTTACTGTACAAGCCTTATACCATTATTACTTTCCAATTTATGCATAGCGGCTTCTTTCATCTTGCTATGAATATGCTTCTTTTATATTTTTCTAGTCGTATTTTTAGTTTGTTTTTATCAAGTAAAAAGATTTTGCCTTTATATTTATTAGGTGGTATAGCGGGAGGGCTTCTTTGCTTGTTGGCATTTACTTTTTCGCCTGTATTTGAAAACTCTAATTTTGTATTGCTCGGAGCTTCTGCTTCTGTCATGGCTATCATGGGTGCATGTGTTATAACTGCACCAAATTTTGAAATGCTATTTTTCTTTTTTCTTCGAGTGAAATTAAAATATTTAGTACTTGTTATTATAGCAATTGATATTTTGACTTTACCTAATGGCAATGCAGGTGGCAATATTTCTCATCTAGGTGGACTCGCTTTTGGAGCACTATTCATTTACCTTGCTGAAAAAAAAGGAGTAGATATTGCGAAACCATTCAATAAAATAATAGATTCTGTCGTTTCATTGTTCAAGAAAAAACCTAAAGTGGTTTTTACTACACATAAGAGAGCAGAAACTACAACTCCTATCACAACAAAAAACACAAAGGACGAACAAGAAAAAATAGATGCTATTCTTGACAAAATATCAGCCAACGGGTATGAAAGCCTTACTAAAGCTGAAAAAGAATATTTATTTGCGGTGAGTAAAAAGAAACAATGAGAAAATTTTTGATTTTTTTACATATTGTATCCTCTTTATTGATGGTGGCATCAGCATTTTCGTCTAGTGTCAACCCTACGGACTTTTGGTGTCCTGCATTTTTAGGCTTATTATTCCCTATTCTATTTTTTATCCAAATAGGATGGATTGTTTTTTGGTTGTTTTTTAAAAAGAAAAGAACAATTTTTATTTCTATCATCACACTTATCATTTGCTACAAAAGCATAGGAGATACTATTGCCTTTTCCGCTGCGGCATCACATGCAGAGCAAGTAAGCATCATGACTTGGAATGTCAAAAACTTTGATTTGTACAATTGGTCAAACAACGAAGATTCACGTGATGAAATGTTTGCTTTAATAGAAGAAAAATCTCCCGACATATTATGTCTACAAGAATTTTACAATGAAAAAAATGGAGATTTTCAAAACATCAAAGATCTAAAGAAACAAATAGGGTATGATTATGCTTATTTTGTAGAAACATTCTGTTTGGATAATGGAGCGCGTTGCTGGGGATTAGCCACTTTCTCAAAATTTCCAATAGAAAAAGAAGGATTCATTACTTTCGAAACAGCTTCAAGACTCAATTCTTGTATTTATACTGATATAAATATCGATGATGAAATAGTACGTATATACAACACACACTTACAATCTATTCACTTAGGACAAGAAGACTATGAATATATTGAAAACGCTGAACCTAATCTAGAATCCTCAAGACAAATAGCTATAAAGCTAAAAAATGGATTTGTTAATAGAGCAAAACAAGCCATTCAAGTGTTTAATCACCGAGATATATACGAAGGAAGAACCATGCTTTGTGGTGATTTTAATGATACACCCGTTTCTTTCGCTTACTACCTTTTATCGAAAAACATGCAAGATGCTTTTTGTGAAAAAGGGTTGGGGATGGGGTCTACTTATGCAGGAAAAATTCCTTTTCTTCGAATAGACTATACTTTACTAGATGAAACTTTTGAAGTGAAGAACTATAAAATTTACCGTAAAAATTATTCTGACCACTATCCTACACAAACCTATTTTACATTATGACAATACAAGCCGCCCAAAAACAAGTCGATGATTGGATCAAAGAATATGGTGTTCGCTA
>JBMZDS010000003.1:0-6186 GCA_049614465.1 Chitinophagales bacterium | reverse complement strand
GTTAAGATAAATAAACTGACTTGTCCTATCTTTGTAACTTCATCTTAAATAACAATAAAAAGATTCAACATGAAAAAAATCTTCACTTTGATTTTTGCTGTAGCTTTATTAGCAAGCAGTTTTGCCCAAAACGAAACTAAGAAATGGGCTGTCGGTGGCGGAATAAGCGCTATTGATTTTTCTGGCCCTATTACTAAAGATTACTTTGATTTTGACGAATATAAAGGTCAAGGCAGGTTTTTTGTAGGAAGATATTTGAACCCTTCTTTCAACGCAAAGATGGATTTCACTTTCGGAAAAGTATGGTACCCAACAATTACTGCATATCCAGAGACTTTAGAAGGAGTAATGGATTTGCGTCATATTTATGATTTAGGTTTAACTTTTGAATATAAATTCAATAACGGATATATTTTCAAAGAAGATGCTGTAGTAGCTCCTTATATCTTTGCAGGTATTGGAATGAATAGCATTGTTGATTATGATGTTAACACATATGCTCCTTTTGGAGTTGGATTGAATATTCGTCCTTCTGATTGGTTAACAATCAATCTACAGTCGGCATACAAGTTGAATATTGACAATTCATATGACTACACACATCACTCAGCATCTTTAGTTTATAACTTCGGAAAAGCTAAGTCAGGAGGAGATGATCCAGTAGAAGATGTAACTGATACGGACAACGATGGTGTTCCTGATTTGATTGACGAATGTCCTTTTGCTGCAGGTACGCAAGCATTCTTCGGATGTCCTGATACAGATGGTGACATGGTAGGAGACAGCAGAGATAACTGTCCTACTGTTGCAGGACCTGTAGACAACAAAGGATGTCCTTCTAATGACGCAGATAATGACGGTGTTACAGATGACAAAGATTCTTGTCCAAATGTAAAAGGAGAAAAGAGATATGCTGGATGTCCTGATACAGATGGTGACGGTATTGTAGACAAATATGATAAATGTCCTACAGAAGCTGGTACAGCAAGCAACAATGGTTGTCCTGCTCCAGTAACACCTATTACTCCAATCACACCGGTAACGCCTGTTACTCCAGTAACGCCTGTTGCAACAAATGCTTCTGGAAAATATTATATCTATTTCGGTTCTGCATTGGATAATATACCTTCTGGTGAAAGAAAGAAAGTAGATGAAGCAATCGCAGTATTGAAAACTAACCCTTCTTATTCTGCAAGACTTGTAGGTCATACAGATGAAATGGGTGATGATTATGAAAACGTAAACTTATCACTAAGAAGATCAAATGCAGTTTGGGATTACATGAGTAAAGCTGGCGTTAATGGTGGTCAAATAGAACTTTACGGTATGGGAGAATATTTCCCGGTAGGAACTACTAATGCTAAAAACAGAGTAGTTGTTATCGAAATAGTGAAATAATAACTATTACATATAAAACAGAAAAGGGAGCAAATTTGCTCCCTTTTTTTATTGTTAGTTTTGAAAAATGCAATTCATTATCAATAGAGAAAACCCTGCTTGTAGAAAAGATAAGCTAGCAAGTAATATCGTGTATGCAGCTATTATTTCTTGTTTGTTTTACGCATCGCTTGCCATACTGTTTCATTAGGAACAGGAGCTATTATTTCTACAGGCTCTTTCTTGACAGGATGTATGAAACTGATTTTGCGAGCATGAAGATGAATGCTTTTGTCAGCATTGGGTCGTTTAAATCCATATTTGATGTCGCCTTTGATAGGACATCCTATAGTAGAGAGTTGCACTCGTATTTGATGGTGTCTTCCTGTTTTAGGATAGACTTCTAGCAAAAAATAAGCATTACTCCTTGCTACCATTTTATAGGACAATTCAGATAACAAAGCACCTTTCATCATCTTTTCTGTAGCTCTTGAGCGGTTTTTTTGCTGGTTTTTTATCAAATAGTGCGTTAAAGTGTCCTCTTTCTTACTAGGCATTTCTTTGACTACAGCCCAATATGTTTTCTGAATTTCCTTTTCTCGAAATTGTTTGTTGAGTCGCTCTAGTGCTTTACTTGTTTTCGCTAAAAGTAAAACTCCTGACACTGGTCTATCTATACGATGAGGAATACCCAAATAAACAGCACCTGGCTTGTTGTACTTCTTTTTGATATATGCTTTACCATGCTCAACTATAGGAATATCTCCAGTCTTATCACCTTGTACAAGCGTACCAGAAGGCTTATTGACTGCCAAGATGTGATTGTCTTCATATAGTATCTCTAACTTCATTTCTTGTCAAATCTTTTGATATCCACTTCTTTGGGTATTTCTGCACCTTGAAGCAAATGTAAAACCAATTTTTGAGCAAAATAAGGC
Organism: Chitinophagales bacterium; assembly: GCA_049614465.1. Lineage (GTDB taxonomy): Bacteria > Bacteroidota > Bacteroidia > Chitinophagales > UBA8649 > JBMZDS01. The sequence continues at coordinate 3,871 of JBMZDS010000003.1, read as the reverse complement.
GAAAGCGACAATCCTTTTGTCCCCATTCCATTAAAAATGTAAAGATTCTTGTGTACTGAATGCTGCCCTATTAATGGTCTTCTATCTACTGTTGTTGGTCTAATCCCTGCTTTTTGGTCAATAATTGTATAAGGGCACTTTATCATTTTTTGTAGTTTCTCTTCTAGCTCTTCTCGCCTTTTATCTGTAGCAGAAAAAGAAACATCATCCCAATCATAGGTAGCTCCTATACTATATAGATTGTCTCCCAATGGAACAATATTAGCATAGCTACTCAATACATAGTCTATTTGCAACTCTTTTGCTTCAAAAATCAAGACTTCTCCTTTCGCATGTCGAAGTGGGAGAGAACTAAAAAATGGATTTTGATGTCCTTTTACTCCTTGACAAAAAATAATTTTTTTCGCATCTATAGTTTTATACCTCACACCATTTTCAATGATTTTCAACTCCGAATAGTCAAACTCTTCATTTAAAAGCTGCTCTTTCTGCTCAAATTCTTGTCTTTTAACATCTAAAATCGCAGCAGTATCGACTTGTAGCACAGGAGAAATAGAAATACACCCCAATGGATTTTCAATATGCTTTTGTGCAGGAGAAAAAACAGTATCTCCCATATATTGGGCATAACTCTTTTCTTGTTTTTTGCTGTCAAAATCATTGATTTGCTCTACAGAATGGAGCACTTTACAAACCTTAGTTGTTCTGACTGAAGCAATCTCATTGTACGTGCTTTCTGCAAAAGGAAGCAAATCATCAATCAGCCATGACTTTACAAATCTCCTTCCTGTGATAGGATTGATAAGACCTGTAGCTTGTCGGCTAGCTGTTTCCCCTCTATCCTTATCTATAATAACAAAAGAAGTATTTGCCTTTGCTAAAAAATGCGCTACCATAGTCCCTGCTATGCCTTGTCCTACTACAATGAAATCGACTTTCTTCAAGCGGATAAATTTTTTAACTCTTCTTTTTGCTTTTTCGTCAATTTGCTAACCACTAAATCATAAGAATGATTGATTAATTCTATTAAAAAATCATCTGCCAAATCTCCTCTTTCAAAATAAACACTATTCCAATGCTTTTTACTCATATGATAGCCGGCAATAATCGAAGAACTAGACGCTCTTAACTCTATAGCTCGTTCAGGATCACATTTCAGATTGACTCGAAACTCTTCACTATTCAACCCTGTCAGCGCAAACATTTTTCCCATTACTTTAAAGACCAAAGTATTTTCATCAAAGGGAAATTCTTCCGTCACACCAGCTTTTGCCAAACAAAACTCTCTGAAATATTCAATATTCATTTTTATTGCTTGTAGAAAATAAGATTGCAAGTATTTGATTGTCCGTTTTGGGCGACTTGAATATTCATCTGCAATTGTCCTGCACTACCAAATTCTTGAAAGTATCCTTCACCTGTCACTACAAATGCGGAACTTCCTAGGTTTTGTTGTGGAATTTGTAGTAGATTTCCTTCGTTGTCTGCACCTGCTCCTACATATCCTTTTACACTAGAACCACTATTGAGAAAATTTTGGAAAATAATCTCATTGATAGGAGACTGGTCACTATAAATCACTTCAAAAGTATAAAATGCAGAAATAGGATTTTGACAAGACATAGATACATTGTAGTTGCCTACATACTTTTCAAAAGACAATTCATCACAATTATCTCCTTCATAGCCGTCTAGACAGAAACAATTGCCTTGATGACAAGTCTCATTAAATCCGCAAATAACATCTGTACATTTCTTATCATCACAACTAACAAAAAGCATTATTGTAAACGCAATAAAAAACAACAATATATTTTTCTGATTACTCATTTTTCAATATTTTTGGCAGGCTTTTTGATAAATAAAAACTGCCTTTCCTAACGATATACAAAATTGTATTAAATTTTTGAGACTTCCTGTATAGAAGGTCTTTTATTTATCATCATATAAAGATATGAATGCTTATGAGATATTGGCTAGTTATTGCTTTTTTAGGAACTACATCTTTTGCTTTTTCACAAAAAATAAAGCAAACTTTTGATGAGCAGACACCACCTGCTATTCCAGATTATTCGTTAGATAGTGCTTGGGCTGCATTGCCATGGAAAGACGATCCTGCTGATGACACTCCCGCTGATATCATATCTTATCAGGACTCTGCACTAGTAGATGTCTTTTTTATACATCCTACAACACTTATGGGAAAAGCAGGTGTATGGAATGGAGACATTCACAACGAAAAACTCAATAAAAGTATTGACAATTGGCCTATTCATCATCAGGCAAGCGTATTTAATGCTAATGCTCGTATTTTTGCTCCTAGATATCGACAAGCAAACTATGAATCTTTCATGGCTTTAGAAGATAAAAGTAGTCAGCAAGCATTAAACTTAGCCTATCAAGATGTAAAAACAGCCTTCAATTATTATATGGACAATTGGAATGAAGGACGACCATTTATCATAGCAGGACATAGTCAAGGCTCTTTTCATGCCATACAATTGGTAGCAGAAGTGATAGATACGACTGCTTTGCTCAATCAAATGGTGGCAGCTTATCTAGTAGGAATGCCCGTATTAGAAGATCAGTATCAAAATTGTACTCCTTGTCAAGAAGAAAATGACACCCATTGCTTTGTATCATGGAACACAATGAAAAGCGGCAATTATCCTGCTATGTATGAAGAGTATTTTGCAGAAGCTGTGTGTCACAATCCGCTTTCATGGTCTACAGATGGCACTTATGCAGAAAAAGAAATACACGCAGGTGGAGTCGGTAGAAACTTCAAAAAGGTCTATAAGAAAAAATATGGCGCAAAAGTCAAAAAAGGCATTTTATGGGTCGATCCTGTAAATATTCCTGGCATTCCTTTTACGAAATTGAAAAAAAATTGGCATATTGGCGACTACAATCTTTTTTATGTAAATGTAAGAGAGAATGTGCAAGAGAGAATTGACAATTTTTTAATAGAAAATAAGAATACAACATGGGAAATGACAAACTCGGAATTGGAAGTAAAGTAGAACATCCAAAATTTGGACTAGGTGTAATCGTAGGAATGGATAATAGTTTCTACAAAATATATTTTACGAGTCAAGATGAAGTAAAAGAACTCGCTAGAGGATATGACAGACTAGAAATCGTAGAAAAAGCTGCTATGGATTTTGAACCAATGACAGCAAGAGATATAGAACAAGCCGTAGAGAATGTAATGCAAAAATACCAAGACAGAAATACATTGGTAGAGTTAGGCTCAAAATGGGTAGGCGGCACGATGATACTTAATCCTGGAAGTGATGATTTGCAGAGTAAAGAAATTCCGATTTCTACCTTTTTTCATAAAATCGTTATGCTACGAGACAGATTACGTGTACTAGAACAAAACATCAATAGTCATAAAGTAATGACTGATGAAGAAAAAGTACATATTCAGCAGTATATCACAAGAGCTTATGGCTCATTGACAAGCTTCAATGTTCTTTTTGCGGACAAAGAAAATCACTTTAAAGGAGCGGGAAGAAAATAAGTTATTCCTCCCTTTCAGGCAAAAATATCTCTGCCATCATACAGCGAGCACTCCCTCCTCCTACATCTTCTATTTGATAGATAGTAGGAGCAACAATAGTTGCATACTTTTCTATTTGAGTGGTTTGCTCTGCTGTTAGGCATTTTTTAGCACGCTCTGACATGACAAGTATAGACTCACCATCATTATTACAGACATTGAGCATGTTTCCAGCATAATGTTCTTCGAGTTGCTCACGAGTGATATCAATGATTTCAAGTCCATCTTCTGTGAAAGATTTTACGATTTGATTGCGTTCACCTTTGTCAGTTATACTTTCTAGACACACGACTACAAAATCCTCTC
>JBMZDS010000002.1:0-25829 GCA_049614465.1 Chitinophagales bacterium | reverse complement strand
TATTAAACGTGTTATTTTAAGTTTTATTTAATTCGAATATTGTTATTTCTGGTCTGACATTAAATCTTGCTTGAAAAGAATGCCCAAGCGCTCTATTAATATATAATGTTCTGCCATCATTCAGCGCGATTTCTCCAGCTGTATAATTTCTATTTTTTACAGGTAATATAGGTGGCGGGAGAAAAGGTGGTTTGCACTGCCCGCCATGTGTATGTCCAGACAATATCCATCCTTGATAATCATTCCAAATATCTAAATCGACCACATCTGGATTATGACAAAGCACAATGTTCGCTTCTTCATTATTGAGATGATTCATTGCTTTTTCTGCATCATAGTTCATTCCCCAATAATCATCTATTCCTATAAAATTGAGTCCTTCTATCGCTACTTTATCATTGCGCAACACAGTGATATTATTCTCTTCTAAAATACTTACAACATCATCTGCCACATCACTTTCTGACCAACGCTTGCCATAATCATGATTGCCAAGTATAGCGATCGTTCCTTTACTTCCTTTGAGACTCTTTGGCATTACTTTCTTTAGTTCTGCTAAGTCTTTAGCATTCCCTATGTCTACAAAATCTCCTGTATAGACAACAAAATCTGGATTGTATTTTTCGGCTTTTTCAAAGGAATCCGTGATAAAAGAAGATGCTACGCGTTTTCCGATATGAATATCGCTTATCTGAATCATAGTCATGCCATCTAACTCTTCTGGAAGATTGGCTATCGTCATTTTCTTTTTGACAAACTCCAACCAGAATGGTTCTATCTGCCAACTATAAATCCCTGCCAACAATCCTGCACCTGCCATTCCGAGCATTCCTTTTATGAATTTTCTTCTCTGCATTAGATATACAATTTGTTTTCATTGGGTTGTGAAAAAATAAGGCTACGCAATGTATCTATGTCTTCTTGCAAGAGATATTCAAAATTCCATTGAGAAAAATCTTTAGCATCCCTACCGCTCACATAAGCCTTGAAATACAAATCTGCATATTCGGGAATGATACAAAACCCTATCAAACAAGTACCTAGAGCATAGATTGATTTTTTACCGCTTGCTAACAAAAAATACTGCATAGCTATCTCACTCACTACATCCGTATCATAATCAAGCAAAACATGACAAATATCATGTGATTCAAGTTTAGGCTCCAATTCAAATCCTTTTCGTGCCAAAAAATCACCTACACTCCTACCAAGCGTACCTATTGGCATTTGTTGCATCGATTTTTTGTCTGCACTCCACACTTCTACATGTTGCTTGCAGAAAAACTTATACGGAATTTTACTCCACTCAAATAGATTTACTAACCATTTGGCTCTGATACTCTTTAATATCTTTTGTTCAATTGTTTTAAATTTCATAGTACTTTGCATTTCAAAGTTAAACGATAAAAAAATATAGCTATTGCTCTACATTACTAATTTTTCCTCTTCTAATTCTATCCAATCTATTTCTTTCAGATTATCCATATCTAATGGAACAATCCATTTCAGCCCCATACCCAAATAGCGAACATTTGCTATTCTAAAGCTCGTTCCCAATGCCCCAAAATCAAGACGTTGCTTTTCTATTCTTTCTTTAGCATGAGAAAGATGATTTATTGCTATTGTATCAATGACCTCCCAATTTGATTCAAGATTAAACAACGCACCATTAGCTACATATATTCCAAAAGATGAAACCGAAAAAATTGCTACTACTATAGATAAGTATATTCCTTTAACAAATCGTTTGTTTCTAAAAACTTGGATAAGCAATACTCCTCCTATAAAGGAAATGATTGAAAAAAACAACATAAACACATTGTAATTGAACTCTACATCAATATTTGACATTGATAATGGACTCAAGTTAAAAAAAGCCCAAATCACTAATAATACAATAGTTCCAACACATGTTATATAATATAATCTCTTCATTATTTTCTTGCTCTTAATAATTCTTCTAATGCATTCAGATGTTCTTGAAATGCTTTTCTTCCATCTATAGTTGCCCTGTAAGATGTCTTTGGTTTTTTGCCAACAAATTCTTTTTTTACTTCAATAAAATTAATTTTCTCCAAAGCTGTCAAATGGCTTGCTAGATTGCCATCCGTCAAACCAAGCAAAGTTTTCAACCCCTTGAAATCATACCAGTCATTGACCATCAAGACAGACATGATGCCTAGTCGCACTTTACTTTCAAATGCTTTATTGATATGTTGAATAATATTCTTCATATAGATTTAGATTATTAAAATCTAGTCTCTTTCATATTTAAAATACATCAACAAACCATAGAAGATGTGCAATACACCAAAACCAAACAACCAAAAAAGCAATCCATATCCAAGAAAAATGCAACCTGCTAATCCTAGTACAATTTCTGACAATCCCAGCCAACGTACTTCATCCAACGTGTATTTTCCTGCATTGAAAAGCGCTAAGCCATAAAAAAGTAATGTCACTGGTGCTACCAATGCGAACATCTTAGGATAAATAGTCGTGAGTGTCACAGAATGATACAGCAATATCAAACAAAAAACACCACCTACGCAAAGTGGAATTAAAAGATTGATAATGACACGAAATGCCTTTTCATCCCAAAGCGGTAGCCCTTGCTTCTTTGCTTTTCGAGTGGTGAAAAAAACTGCCAAAGAAAGCGATAAAACCAAAACGATAATAGCATCTAATAATATAAATAGTATGAAATCTGTAGAAATATTGATAGAATATCGATTGGCATAGCTGATAGGAGAAAGATTGCCTGTCATTTTATACATAGCAGCGAATCCTCCAATCAATGCAAATATTCCAGCAAAAACGCCTGATAAACCACTAAGTGATATAAATCGAGATGACCGCTCCATCAGATTTCTGATTTCACTAAGCTCTTTAAGTTGGTCTTGAGAATTATTCATTTTAAAGTACTTTGAGTTACAAAGTAAAATAAAAAAAGAGAAATAATCAAACTTTTATTGTTATTATTCAAATCTCTCTTACTTGTCTTTTAAAGGATTTCGGATTTTAGATTGATAAATATAATGCGGGTTTACCCTCACAATATCTCAATTTTCAATCCCCACACTTTGTATTGAATCTGCTTAGTCGCGTTTTCGCTTCTTTCTTTGTTTTTTCTTTTGTCTTTGTGTCTCAATATTCCATCAGTACAACATGGACATTCCACTTGACAACACATATGTCCATGCGCACAATCCAATAAAGATGGTTGGATAAAATGTAAAAGTATAGAAGAATCCACTACAGATAATTGCTCGATGCTATTACTCGCACTTATTGAAAGACTATCGAACGATACGTCAGTCTGTGCAATTGTATTATTCTGAATAAAGAAAATAAAACAACAACCAATAAATATTTTAGATAAAGAAGTGTTCACACTATCTTCTTCTTAAAAAGATAGAGAGGAAATATAAGAACTGAGCTACAGCGGCAAGTGCTGCTACAAAATAGGTCATACCTGCCCATTTCAATGCATCTTTTGCGCCTTCGTAAGCTTCGCCTTGTCTTCCTGCGATACCACTTTCATCTAAATACACTAAAGCTCTTTTGCTCGCATCAAACTCTACAGGCAGCGTTACTAATGCAAATAACATAACCGCTCCTTGTAATACTACTGCTGCTAAAACTGCATATCCACCAAAAACTTCTGATACGGCTAATCCTATCATAGCGGCCATAATTACCCATTTCATTAGCTTAGAACTCACATTAACTACAGGCACCAATTTTGAACGCATTCCTAACCAAGGATATGATTTTGCATGCTGTACTGCGTGTCCACACTCATGTGCTGCGACTGCTGCTGCTGCGACACTACGTCCTTGATATACTTCTGGGCTAAGATTTACGGTTTTATTTGCAGGATTATAATGATCTGTCAATGTGCCGGCTACTGACTGTATTTTTACATCATATATCCCTCTGTCTTTTAGCATTTTAGCAGCTACCTCCGCACCAGACAATCCTGTTGGCAAAGGCATTTGGGAGTATTTTTTAAATTTATTCATCAGTCTACTACTGACTAACTTACCTATCAATCCAAATACAAGGGAGATACCCATGATTACAAAATAATTCATACACTTGTGTTTTATTTTTTAAAGATAGCAATAATTTTGCCAAGCCTAAAAGATAGCAAAAATGTCAGTCTTTTGTCCAAATACGAACATTGAGATTGAGGGATTCTACCACATCGATTATTAAATCTAGATAACTTACCATTCGCTCATAATACTCTTTATTGTCTAACCGGGAGAAAAATGAAGGTTCAAATAAATTTTCACTTTCAGGAATGGCTATATATACTTTAGAATTGACAAAAGACAGATAAATATCTCGCTTCCATTTCTTTCTATATTCCAGTATACGCTCCATCATCACAGGCGATAAAATATATCTTGCCTCTATCTGATCATAACTATAAACCGCAAATTCTTTTTCAAAATCTACATTTTCCATTTCCACCAACTCACCAAAACTTGCGCCTAGTTTTTGCAATCGTCTTCCAAATCCTCCAAAAAGAGATTCGGCTGTGTCAGGCACGACCAATGTATTGCTCTTAAAATCTTTGTGAAAATCAGCAATCACAAAAATCCCTTTAAAAATAGTATGCCATGTAGTACGAGTTCGCCCTTTACTATCCCTTGTTGTTTGCTTATACTCGCTATGAATTTCTGAAAACTCTATTGCTGTCTTATCCAATTTTCCTGCTGCAAAATCTTCTCCACTATATCGATCTGGTCTTCGTCTAAAAAGTTTGCTACGCATGTATTCGCCCCTAGGAATACTTTTATGTGAATCGTACACTAAGTCTTCATTGACGTATTTCACCAAATTTGTGATTACTTTTTTCTTAAAATCATCTCGAATTGGCTTTTTCTTAAAAGAATACAAGATTATTGTGCCAGCAAAAAGAAGAACCCCTCCGATTATCAGCATCCATTCTTCAAGAGGATACATGTATAGATGAATAGCACATACAATCAATACCATGAATACAGCAGCAATCGCTATTTTGATAAATAGTTGTAGGTTGTATTTGCGAGAAACCTCCAATTCTTGCAAAGCAGGAAGCAACTCTCGCTCATAAAAAGATGTAAAATCTTTACTCATTAGCTAGCAAAAAGATCTTTTGCACTGATGTTTTTTCGCTCTTCTTCAGGGATTTCAAAAAAGTCTTTCACCTTATATCCTATCATACCAGCTAGTATATTGCTAGGAAACATTTCTACACTATTATTGTAGTCATTGACAGCGGCATTGTAAGCTCTTCGAGAAGCAGATATTTGCTCTTCTACTTCATTGAAACTACCTTGTAATTCTAGAAAATTTTGATTGGCTTTTATATCAGGATAATTTTCTACCGCAACCATTATTCCTCTCATCCCTGAAGATATTTTACCTTCAAGTGCGATTTTTTGTTCGGGAGAAATGTCTGGCTTCATCGCTTGACTACGCAATTTTGTGACTTCTGTAAGCAATTCACGCTCATGTTTCATGTAAGCTTTTACCGTTTCTATAAGATTGGGGATTAAATCAAGCCTTTTTTTGAGCATCACATCTATAGATGCAAAAGCATTAGAAACTGCATTTTTCTTACGTACAAGACCATTGTACATAAACATAAAGACGATGGCTAAGAGAAAAATAAATCCAAAAATTCCGAAAATCATTATTGTGTGTTTTTAAGTTGTAAAGTAAATATAGTGAAGATTTTTAGAAGAAAGAACTTTTCAATTTGTAATACAGTTCTACTTATCATCGTTTTATACAAAAAAATGGTATTTTCGTCAGCCAAAATTTTATATACATGAAAAGAATATTCTTCGCTCTTATATTGATCGCTGCACTGATAGGGTGTAAAGATGAAGCCTGTGAAAAATCAATAGATAGCATATTTGCTGCTAAAAGTGCTTATGAAAGCCAGCCAGACACTATCAATTGTTTGCTATACAGAGCAGAATTAGAAGCATTTATTCAAAGTACATGTGAGCATGATGATCCTCAAGTAGATTATGATGCCATTTTCCAATCATACTTAGATCAGCTACCTTGTGAGCCTGCGGATACAATAACTCCTCCTCCTCCAGTAATCCCTACTTGTGATGATGGAATTATGAATGGCGATGAGACAGATGTAGATTGCGGTGGCGCATCATGTTTGCCTTGTGCAGATATTTATATTCGCTACTCAATCAATGGAACTGCATACGATCATGAGCCTACACAATATTCTATGTTTACTGGTGGTGCTCCAGAAGCCAATCACAATATCACCTCTGGAAATATCATCAATAGCAACACACAAGAAGCTAGGATTAATTTCAAATTTTTTAATACCAATCAAATCACATTAGCCGAATTTCAGAGTATTGTAAATGTGGCTATACCACTAGAGACTTCTGGGCAAACTTTTGCAGAATTGATATACAATGGTAGCGGAGTAAGTCATACTACAGATGGTGCAGGAAACGATGCTGTAAACTCTATGCTAACAGTAACAAGTGTAACAGAACTAACAGGTTCTACTACGTTATACAATGTATCTGGTACTTTTTCTTGCAAGATTAAAGACTCAAATGATGATATTCAAGATATCACAGATGGAGAGTTTTCTATGGTGTATCGTAGCTTGCAGTAAAAAATGGACTAAAAAATAGCTCGTACTTGTGCTCGACCAGTATGCACGATAGCGGTTTCGCCCGTTTTACGAGCTTCATAACTCATCGATAGTTGTAGATTTTTGGCGATAGTACGATCTAGCGTAGCACCCCATATATAATTGTTGCCATCTTGCAGACCTTGTAGCATATCAAAGGCTAATTGCTCGTTCTGAAAGCTATCGTCATTGTAACCTACATTAGCGAAAGAAAATCGTGCAGTAAGTGTCGATTTTGATGCTCTGCTATATTTCATTTCTACAGTAGCTTCATTACTCACTGCAAATTGTCCTCCTGTCACAGGCAAAGGATTGGAACGAAAAGCATATTTGTGTGTCAATCCCAATCGCAACTTACTGTCATACAGCCATGTGATATTGGTTTCCGTTTCATTAAAAATATACTCATACTTTCTATCAAAAAAGAAATCCGAATCATTCTGCTTAAACCCATTGGTATATTTGGCATTGAAAGTCATCGTTTTAATAAAATTCCAGCGCAATTTGAACGCATGAGAAGTGAGTAGTCTCTTTTCAAATCCACTAGTCAAAAGTGTTTTATTTTCATTGTGATTGAAATTGTATTCCAAGCCATATTTAGTATCTGTTCGATTGAAAAAAACCACCTGTCTAACAGATGTCCCTTTGCTGACCAATAATGTGTCTTCTAATCCAAAAGCAATGGGACTAATGACTTGCCCTATTTTAACATCGCTATCAGCAAATACTTTTTTAGACAATTGTACGGCTGTAGTAGAAGAAAATCTAGCGATAAATCCCTTTATTCCTTCTTTATTGAACCAAACCGCTTTAGGATTGAGACTAATACTTTGATTGAATCGAGTACTATTGACAGGCTGAAATTCTAGCGAGTTACTAAAAATACGAAGATATCGATTTTCATTACTAAAGGCAGACACATAAAATTCATTGAGTTCCTGTACACCATTTTCATTAATATCTTGCCATGCGTAACTTCCTTGTCCATCTGGCGATTCTATATAATTGTATTGTGTTTTTTGCTCACGACCTGCACCTATTTCGTATAATGTATTTCCTTTTATCGCACCTTTTTTCACAACAAAATTGTAATCAATTCGCCCTAGATAAAAATGCTTCAAATCATCATTATTGGTAAAAAGTGTGTCTTGCTGGAGATTTCTATACGTCAATTTCCAATTAAGTGTATGATTCTTTTTTGCTAAAAATCGTCCTTTCAAATCGAATGTATGTGCTCGTAGATAAGCCTCATCAAATTTCTCTTCATCTGGCAAATGCTGATAGCGCAACTTATAGCTAAATTGATACTGATTGCGCAAAGAATCTGGGCTTGCTATAAAAGCCTGATACTCATGCCATCGAAAAGAAGTATTGAGTAAAGAATCTGTATTTTGATATTTTATTTTATTGATTTCATGCTCCGTTGCTACTCCTATTTCCCAACCTTTTAATGCTGCTATCGCTTTGCTTATCTGTGCATTTGGGCGCAAAAAATTAGAGGATTGTGCAGTTGCTTTAGATTGTAGCCATTTGAGATTTGTTGTGCTTTTCCATCCATTATACTCATACTGACTTTGTATCGTATGCTGAAATCCTTTGTAAAGTGTATCACTTGTCAAAAAGGAAAATTGATAATCAACACTTCCTTTTTCCTTATGCAAAAATTGAGCTGAAATATTTCCTAAATGTTCATCATTAAGATTTTCTGCTGACAGATTCCAGTCTCTCGTAAATTCTACTGTTCTGTATCGCTCTAATGGAATAAATTTGGCTTGCTTGAACTCATAATTAGCTGCTAAAAGGACTGCTTTTAATGAGTCATTGGCAAAATTTCGCACATCTTCAAAATGTAAATGAGCAGCCAAGCCTTTATCATCTTCATCATCTATTGCTGAAAACGTATTGACATCTCTATTGCTTAATGCAAACTCACCGGACAACAATGTATTCTCCGTTATTTTGTAATCTAGGGCTGTAGTAAGTAGTTGAGATTTGCTAGGAGCTATAAGTTTGACTACAGGCTCATAACTTCCTTGAGGAGTACCATCTGGCAATGGAGATATCCATTCGAAAACACGCCCATTAGCAACAGAACTAGCCGGCTCATAATTGCCTTCGTTTTGCCCTACAAAAGAAAAATTGAGTGTATACAAGTCATCATTTGCATTTGTGGTGTAAATAAAAATCGTATCAACAACTCCATTTTGAACCGTATCTTTTTTTGTATAAAGTACTCGACTCTCGTCAAAAGTTGCAGGCGTAATTCCTGTTGCAAAAGCATTAGAAATATCATCTCCTAAATTGGTAAGAAATAATTTTCGTTCATCATTCAAATCTTGATTGACAGGTTGGTTTTTGGCATCTTGCTCTGAAAAATAATTGACTCGCACAGCCATTTTTTCGTGTTCAAATTCTCCATTTACATGATATTGAGAGCGAAAGTAATAACGATCGGCATATTCAAATTCTATACGAATACGCATATCTTGCGTTATCATGCGGTTAGGCGTAAAAGTAATTTCCCCTAGATTATAATCAATCGTATAGTCATGATTGGCACCTCTTTGCAACTGCTCTCCATTGATAAAAACTCGCTCTGAACCAGCTATCACAATGATGAATGTTTCTCCATTAGGTCCGGCTAGTTTATATGGCCCTTGATTTCCCTCTTGAGCTGTAGGATTATTAACAACAAATTTTCCTCTTGACACAGCAAAACTTCCCATCGCATTGACTGTACCGACATCATCAAAAGATTGTGTTCCTCTGTATGATACACCTTGTAGATTGCGTTGAAAACGCATAAAGTAAGTAGAAGGATTTTTTAAATCAAAATCACCTATAGTCAAATAGTGCTCTTGCATCCGCAGCTGCACAAAGACTTTGTCAAACTCTTGGATTTGTGCAGTGTTTCCTTCGGGCTGTATAGGAATATTATTATCCGTAATGGCAGCTTTTATCTCTATATCTCGTGTGAGCATACCTGATAGCTGAAGATTGAAACTCGAATTGAGATTAAGGCTTTGCGCATTTCCAAAAGAAACTCCTCTTGAAAGATTTCCATTATAGTCTAACCTTCCAAAATCGACTAGAGAACCCGAACTACTGATACTATTTGGATTGGTCGTATTGATAATAAATCCATTTTCATCTCGCTGCTCTTGATAGCTCAAATAATCTTTATGAAAAAGTGGGCGAGAAAACTTGTAGGGAAAAACTCTATATCTTGCATATATGGTTGTAGTACTTGGAGCATTTTTCCATACAATCAATGCATTGACATCATCAAAATCATAGAAAGAAGTATCTATTACTAATCCTTTTTCATCAGTAAGAATAAGTGTTCCTGGTACTAGACTCAATGAATCCAATACAAGTGTATCTCCTGTATATTCATAGGCATTTTCACGCCAATTAGACAGTGTCTGTGCATCTATAGAAGTAAATGCAAACAGGAAAAATAATATGAATAATAATCTCTGCAAAAAATAGGTTTATGCTTAATAACGCATAAAGATAGGAAAGCGTGCAAAAAATAGCGGGAAATAAAAAAGCCGTCTCATACGAGACGGCTTTAGAGTTTTTGGTATTATTTGTATCAAATATCTTATTCGTAATATACCCAGCTAGTAACGTCCCAAGAAACGTTTCCGTACTCAACATCACAATATACATATGCATCAACTTCTTGAGCATCCATGTACCATGAAGTATCATAGTATCCAGCATCTACATATTCTTCTCCTTCACCGTAGTTTCCAGAAAAATCAGCTACTAAGTCTTTGTAAAAATCCATTGCAGCATCTCCATCCATGTTTGCTTCAGCATCATAGAAATCAGCATATCCGTAGATTGAAGATACTTTTCCATCTGTAAAGTAAAAATCTAAGTAGTAATCAAAGTTCTCATGGAACCAGTAGTACTGTACATTTTCTTCATCTTCATACTCTAAATCATCTGAAGAAAAAGCAGCCAAAACAGCATCTCTAGAATCTCCTAAACTAATACCAGCGAAGTCTCCTCCGTTTGCAGGTACGATGTCATTGTAATACTTAGAGCTTCCTGAAGTAGCTTCTACTGTTTCTTCCACAACTTCTTCTACTACTGTTTCTTCTGTAGTTTCTGTTTCAGTCTCTGTGCTTCCTGTACAAGCAGCTAAAAACAATACTGCTATAAAAGTAATTGAAAGTAATCTTTTCATTTTTTAAAAATTTATTTAGGTTTTTTAATTAAAATCAGCGCAAAGGTATGGAATATATCTCATTATACCTTTATTATTGGCAGTTTTTAGTACGAAAATTGATAAATTTTCCAATAGGCTTCTTCTTCGTCATATCCTATTTCTATCTCCTTATCTTCTAAATACCAAAACATATAAGTGTTATTCCCGTCTACTTGCTCGACTTCTTCACCATATTTTTCTACAAAATCGACTTTCAAATCTTCATAAAAAGCTTTTGCTGCTTCTGGATCATGATAAGATACATCTTTGTAGAAATAAACGTATCCATCTATTGAAGCAAGTGTTCCTTGGCTAAAATACATGTCTAAGAAATACTCATTGTCCTCAACAGACCAATAGTAGCTCATATAATCATCTGTTTCATCATCATAGCCTTCTTTTGGAAGAATAGCTTTGACTTCATCTTTTGTTTCTCCTAAGGTCAGTCCTAGAATTTCACCTCCATCTAAAAAGAAAATTTTTTCATAGTGCGCAGAATTATGTTCTTCGACTACTTCATCTGTGTTTGATGTAGTGTCATTGGTACAAGCAAGTGCCAGAAAAAATAGAGTACCAATTAATAAAAATGTATTCTTCATATCAATAAAATTTGAGGTTAAATGTATTCTTTAATTATTCTTTTATGGGATTCCAGCCTTGCGCTATAAGTGGATGTACCTGATTGGAGCGAGATTGTAAAACACATCCTTTTTCTTTCCCTACTACCTTTCCTATAACAGTAATGTCTATCTCTGCTTCGTTAATTTTATGTTCATCTTTCTTATCTATAGTAAAAAGCAATTCATAATCTTCTCCACCATTGAGCGCACAAGTAATAGGATCTATATTAAATTCTAATGCTTGATTGTATGTTTCATTTTTGATAGGAACATGTGCTTCATAAATATGACACCCCACTTTTGATTGTGTTGTGATATGCATTAATTCGCTAGATAATCCATCAGAGACATCTATCATTGCTGTAGGAACGATCTCATATTCTTTAAAATAAGCAACAATATCTTTTCTAGCTTCTGGCTTGAGTTGTCGTCCTACGATATATTCGTGCTTTTTCAGGTCTGGCTGCATGTTTTTATCTTCCATATAGACTTGCTTTTCTCTATTGAGCACTTGCAAACCTGTATACGCTGCGCCTAAATCACCAGAAACACAAATAAAATCACCTTCTTTTGCTCCATTTCTATAGACTAAATCCTTTTCATTAGCAACGCCTACCGCAGTCACACTTATCATCAGTCCACTCAATGATGAAGTAGTATCGCCTCCTACCATATCTACTTTGTAAAAATCACAAGCAGCTTTTACTCCTTCATAAAAAACTTCAAGTGCTTCTACGGAAAAGCGATTTGAAATAGCCAACGAAATCGTTATTTGCTTTGGAGTAGCATTCATCGCGTAGATATCAGAAAGATTGACCACCACAGATTTGTAACCAAGATGCTTGAGCGGCACATATGCTAAATCAAAATGCACACCCTCTATCAATAAATCTGTACTTACTATTGTTGTTTCTGCCTCATTTTTCAATACTGCGGCATCATCTCCTACGCCTTTTATAGTATTGTTTTGCAATGAAAAGTCTTTCGTAAGTTTTTCTATTAGTCCAAATTCTCCAAGTGTTGCTATTTCTGTTCTTTTCGTCATACGGCACAAAGATACTTGTATTGTCAATGAAAAAAAAGAAGCCTATAACTTTAGTGTTATAGGCTTGCATTTTATGTTTCAAAAGATTTATCGAATGACTGTAACAGTGCCACCCAAATCTTCAGTCGTACCATCAAAATAAGTCACTCCAATCTTGAATATATATGTCCCTTGTTGCACAATATCACCATTATATGTTCCATCCCATGCACCTGTATTTGTAGTATATACAGGAATTGAAGGATCTGGGTTATTATCACCATTTGGTTGATTTTCATTATAAAAAATCTCTTCACCCCATCTATTGAATATGCGCACTTCTGAAGAGGCTGCTCCTTTGATGTTTATTTCAAAGAAATCATTCAGTCCATCTCCATTAGGTGTGAATGCATTTGGCATAAAAGCAATAGGTTCTTGACTTACATTAATTGTAATTGTATCAAAAACAGAACAAATATCACCATTAATGTTTTCTAGAATTTCTACTACCACTGTTACGTTTTCTGCAGGAGAAACATCAACATTATCACAACCCACACAAGTAGAATCAATCCCTACAGGACTCCAATTGTATCCTGTAATAGGATTTCCTGTGCTATTAAGTATCTCTACTTGCAATGCAACATTTTCTCCTCTTACAATAAACAAATCATCAACAGTGAATACACCATCACTTCCTGCTCCTTGTAGTTCTGCATCTGTGCCAGAAACTCCATTAATACTAAAAGTAGATGAAGCTACACAGTTATTATTGTCTTCTACGTAAGCGATATAACTACCAACTCCTAAGTTTTCAAAAATGCTATCTGTCTGATTTGCTCCGTTGAGTTCATATATATAAGGTGCATTTCCACCGCTCACACTTATTGTCACTTCTCCATTAGCTGTCGAAATACAAGATGTATTGACTCCAACCGTACTGACAGTCATTTGAACTGGATTGACCAAATCTGCTGTATCCATAAGGACACATCCATTGTCATCTGTAATGGTAACAATATACTGAGCATCTCCTGCCAAATTAGTAGCTATTGCTCCTGTTTGTACGGGAGTAGTATTCCATTGCATATCATAACCTGTAGTACCACCAAATACACTTACTTGCGCTACACCTGTTTCTTCTCCAAAACATGTAGGATTGGTAACACTCATAGAAGTAGCTAATGCATCGGGTCCATCTACAGTAACACTAATACTCGCTTCACAGCCTGCATCATCTGTCGCCACTAGTATATATGTACCTGCTTCAACACTTGCCAAATCTTCATTGTTCGTACTATTTGACCAAGCGAATGTATATACTCCTGTACCTCCAGAGACAGTTACATCTGCTGCTCCATCTGCTGCCCCACCACAAGTAGGCTCTGTAATACTATTTAATACTATTGATAAAGGAGGATTCTCATCTATTGTGACACTAATACTTGCCGTACATCCATTACCATCAAGTGCTTGAAATGTATAAAACCCAGCTGGCAATCCACTAAACGTAGGAGTAGCTTGAAATGTCAATCCATCTATACTATATGAATAAGTTGCTTGTCCCCCTGTAGTTTGTAATACAACTTCTCCATCATTTTGTCCTGCACATGACACATCGCTTTGTGAAGCAGTTGATAATGTAAATGCAGTACCATCATTTAATGTCACACTTATTGAAGACGTACAATTATTTCCATCTATAACTTGTACTGTATATATTCCAGCACTAAGATTATTAAATACAGAATCTATTTGTATTGGATTGCCCGCTATTGAATATTGGTATGGCGATACTCCTCCATCTGCATGAATAACAATTTGACCATTTTCCGAACCTAAACATGTAGGGTCAGTATCAGTAGTAGTAAGCGTAAGTACACTTGGCTCTGTAACCTCTGCCAGCAAAGAATCTTTACACCCATTATTATCCTCAATATTAAGTTGATATGTCCCAGCCTCTACTCCTGCAATATCTTCATTAGCACCAATAGCACCTATCCCATCAGACCATATATAATCATATGGAGTACTTCCTCCTATAGTCGTTACTGTTATTTGTCCTGTAGCATCACCTGCACAATTTACATTTTGAATAGTCTGTAATGAGATATTAGGTGGTGTATTTTCTTGTATACGAGCAATACTATCCATCGTAGCTTGACACCCAAGAGCATCACTTGCTATTACAATATAATTACCTTCTAATGTAACAAGCGGGAATTCTATCAATGCACCTGTACCATCTATAGTATCACCAATAGGAACGGTTCCATTCCAATATAATTGATAGTCAATTTGTGATTCTGAACCATTCAAACTTAACTCAACTCCTTCTGCTCCTGTACAATAAACTCCTCCTTCAGATAAAGTAAATATAGATGGACCAGGAGATACTGTAATCGTAATTGTATCCGATAATCCTCTAATACATCCAGTAGAATTGTAAGTAGCAATTACTGTATAATCACCCGCATTAGACTGTGCACCAAACGTTATTGCATTCCCTGTTCCACTTACACTTGGACCTATTGGATTTGTATTATTTAAATATAATTGATAACTCACTCCTGCTTGTGAGCCATCTAAGCCTAGATCAGTACTTGTATTATTTCCTTGAGCACAAATAAACCCTCCTCCTGTAACATTATATTCATTTGGAATTGGGTGTTCAAAAATATCTACATTCCCAAACATCAACCTATCACATCCTGCAAATCTAGTTGCTATTACAGTATAATTAGCAGGTAAAGTCTGTGGATCAAAAGATAGAGGACCTCCTGTCCCTGAAACAGTATCAACCGGAGCACCATTGGCAAGTAATATATATGTAACACTTGGCTCAGAACCGCTCAAATTGACCACAGCACCGTCATCTCCAGGACAATAACCACCCCCATCGCTAACTACAAACTGTATAGGTCTGTCTTGTATTCTAATTGTATCATATACTGGGATAGACCATCCACAACACAATTCTCTCACTCTATACCTAACAGTATACAATCCTGCTGGCAATCCATTCAAATCAAAATTAGGGCTTGGCAATGTAGATGGTGTCAATGAAGGACTATTTACATTATTGCCTTGATAAATACGCCAATCATATTCGACTTCTGTACCCCATGAACTAGCATTTAAGCTTACTGCGCCATCAATGCAAGATACATTAGATGGTAAAACCGTGACATCAGGTAATGCTCTAGCAGCAGTATCTATTCTTAAAAAATCTTCAAACTGAGCTCCATTAACATTCAAATCAACAATTTCTCCTGGAGCGGTAAAATAGACTTTAATTTCATTATTACTATCACCAAAACTACTTGTACTTAATGGTGCAGGAGAATCACTTACATCAAAAACATATGATTGTGGTGCATCCCATCCATTTGGAGAATTCTTCGTTAATGTTATTTCACTATTAATACATGCCTTTCCATTATTATAATTTACTGTAACTATTGGCAAGCTAGGAATAATAGTACTTGGATTAGAAGAAACCCCATTTGTAACAACATGAGCATTTACCCCATTTGCTCCATCACGACCTCTACCGCCATCACCACCATCACCACCTCTACCGCCATCACCAGATGAATTTGACGTATATACGCAGCCTGATGTAGTGTACCCATTAGTTCCATTACTACCATTTGCTCCATTACTACCATTTGCTCCTGTCCCACCTATAGCATCTGATGGTATATTCAAATCTACCTGTGCTATTATCGCTCCAGCATCAGAATTGTGTCGATAGATAGCAAAAGAACTACCTGCGCCATAACCACCTCTACCACCTCTACCACCAGCACCACCGTTTCCACCATTTCCTCCATCCGCACCATCACATCCTGTACATGCACCAAATGCTTTTACCCAGTCACCTCTACCACCATTTCCGCCTGAGCCTTCTCCTCCGCCTCCTCCATCTTGACCTTCTCCGGCATATCCACCTGGGACATAATAAGGAATATTAGTAATATTGACTACTGGTCTATCATTAGGATTCCAACTAGCTCCATCTGCTCCACTATCTCCATTAAGACCATCACTTCCATTACAAATATCTCCACTACTAAATGCTCCGGCAGAACTACAAGGTTGTCCTCCACAAGCTCCACTAAAATTAGTATTTCCTCCTGATCCTGATCCACCTCCTACTGGAGCTGCATGAATAGCAGGGTTATATGCAGCATTTTGCCCTCCTGCTCCTGATGTTCCTTCTCCAGGATTATTACCATCATCTCCACCATTTCCTCCAGAACCACCGCCATTTCCTCCAGCTGGACCAGATCCGCCTGGTGTAAATCCATTTGCTCCTCTACTAGCAGCACCTGAAGTAATATCACAGCGTACTATTCTATAGTCTTCACACCCATTATGTAGTAATATGGCATAATTTGAACGACCTCTATCTGATGGCGTTGTTCCTGTAATATTTGTAGTACGTATAGTTAAATCTTGTAAAGACCAACCATCATCATCATTGCCATATATTCCAATTCGATGTTCTATATCATTGTTTCCAGTAGCTATATTATCTTCAAAACCACTTAAAATCAAGGTAGTGATTTGATTGCTTTTCTTTGTCCATATACCTGCAAGATACTCATACCCACCTTCTATTGTCAAATCGTCTTCAAGATTTACAATAGTAGATTCTGTATAAATCCCTCCTGCCATTCTTATATATTTTCTACCCGCCAATTGAGAGATTGCATAATTTAATGTTTGGTAAGGATTGTCTGGACCACCCGCAAAAACATCATCTGTACCATCCGTAATAGATACATATGCAAAATCGCAATCAGGAGAGCCCACTTCTACTACACATGTCGTAGAAGCATCTGTATCAGGGCAAGCATCTTCATAAGTCAATGTTATCTGATAGATACCAGGTGTTGTAGGTGCAGTCCAGGTCACATTTGCGCCTGTATTTGTATTAAAAGTACCAGAAGTTGCCCCCCAGTTATATGTCACATTAGTAGGTGCTCCTATAGCTGGTGCGATTAGGGCTTCTAAAGGATGCGCTGATCCTGGCAAAACAATAGAACCACATATTCCAGATTGAATAGGTGGTGGTAAATCACCAGGGACACTTAATGGATTATACGATACTCGAACACAGTTAGAAGCAGTTGTATTAGAAACAAAATTTGTATTACAATTAGCTGTTACTAAAACACGATACAATCTAGTGCCAGGTGTGTTAGGCGGTGTAAATGTAGTCGCTATCGCCCCACCAACATTAGCCCAATCAAGACTAGTAACACTTCCACAATCTGTGACAGCAGCTACTTGCCACTGATAATTGCTTGCTGTAGACCACCCATAGGTAGCATCGACCTCTGCCTCAACTTCCAATGTAACATTGTCAGAAGGACACAAATCACTATTTGACGGTGTAGGTTGCATTGTGATAACAGGAGGTTCATTGTAAGACCATCTAAAACGATAATGAAAACGATAATCTCCACACCAACTGCTCGCTTGTGAATGCCAAGTACAAGGAGCATATGTTCTAAAGTCTTCTGATACGACTACACTATTAGCAGAACACCCTCTCCTATCATCTCCAAAAACACTAGGAAAACAAGTACCAAAATTGTAGGGATTATAATTGAAAATATCTCCATTACAATTATCTTCAAAAGCTTCTAAAGCAATTTCAAAATTTGTTGCAGAAGTATTTTGTCTATTACTAAGAGGTATGTTTACATTTGTATATACCGTAGGTCCATCTTGTAAATGAATGCCATTGTTGTCAATAGTAGCACTTACATCATCTGATAAACGAAACAACCAAGTAGGGTCTGGTTGTCCACAGCCAAAACAATCTGTATAATTTGCTCTTTCTACAGCAAAAATCTCTACTTCATAATTGACTTGCTGAGAAAATAAAACTGAATTGAATACTAATGACAATAATAATAAGTATATCTTTTTCATATAGTTGCTTTTGTGCTTTCTAGCAAAAGTGAATTACTCTTTAGTTCTTTGAAATGTATAAGTATTTACTACACCATTTTCTTCTTGTGAAAGAGTTAATGTTTTTTTCTTTCTATAGTATGTATAGATGGCAAGACTCTCTACCACATCTGTCTCTCCAGAATAGTAAACTACTTCTTGCTGATATTTTAAAACAAGTTCTCCTTGTTCATACTCAAGTTGAAATGTGAAATCTTGACCATTTAGGTTAGCCACTAAATCTCCATCCCTAACAAGTAAAGTCTTTGAATCATCTAATTGACACCAATAACAAGCAGAAAAATCTTGAAAAGTCAAATCATCTGACTGATTGTTATATGAAACAAATTTCCAAGCGCCATCTATATTGGTTTTTTGCGCAAGTGCAGACATCGAAAAAAGCCCTATAACAAAGAGCAAGAGAAAACTTCTTTTCATACGTGTTGGTTTAGCCGTTTATATTCAACAAATAAAAATAGGCAGTTTTATTGAAACTGCCTATTTAATTATCACTAAAGTTGTTAAGGTGCTAGAAATTGACTTTCCCTTGCACAGTAAATGTACGATTAGCATCAGGCTTTGCTGGACGTATTTGATAGTTGTTATTCGCTATATTTTTAACAATGAGTCCTAGCTGGAAGTTATCATTTACTCTATAGAAAGCACGCATGTCTACTACAAAATCCCCTTTATAGTTACGACTACTTCTATATTCAGCTATATCAGGTATAGCTAATGCAAAAATATCATCTACTTGATCAATAAAACTATAATATCGCATATTAGTCCCCAGTGTAAGCGGTCCAAAATCTGCACTTAAATCTAACTTAACTGTATGTCTAAATCTATATCTAAGCACACCATATAGCGAACTTTCTGGTGTTGAAATAGTTTGATAATCTTCTTCAGTCACTTTAAATGCTTTGAATGCTCCACCAATTACTTTTCCCATTTTAGAAGCTTCAGGATTTTCTTCAGCATTTACACCATAATTATATGTATATCCTGCAAGAATTGAAACGGGTATTTTTCTTATCTTTCCTGTACCACTTATAGACATTTCCCATCCAAATATTTTAGCATCAGAAATATTTAGGGATTTAAAACCCCAAAACGTAGAACTATCAACTGGATGAACATGCGCAGAACTAAAAGTAAACTCAGTCATGTCTTTAAAGTCTTGATAAAAAACTGCTGCATCTGCCATTCCTTGCCATTTCCCAAATTTAAGCAAACGCTTATATCCTATCTCCATAGAATACCCTGATTCTGGTTGAATATCTGGATTGGGTCCTGCATATACGGGAGTAGACCCTAATGATGTTATTTCTTCAAAAACAAATCTCTCAGCAATACCTGCTATTCTAAATGACTGTCCAAAATTAAAGCGAACTACATTTGCTTTATTGAATTTATAACTAGCTCCTGCATTAAACACAGGTCTAGATGCTTGGGTCTCATCATCAAGTGAAATCCAATCAAATCTCGCACCAGCAGTTACAGTCAATCCTTTATATCCAATATGAGTCTGTGCATAAGCTCCAAAATTATTGTACTTGAATTTTGAATCACCATTCTTTGAAAAATCGCTAAAAGAAGGTCCTTTTATTGTATTGCTAGTATTCACAACTCCTACATTAACTGCTCCATTTACTTTATCTTTCTTATATGTTCGTGTGTACTTAATATCATTATATATTGAAGTAGAAAAATAATCAGAATCGACTCTTTTATCATAATAGACACGATTTAACATCTCGATAGAGTTTTTCTCTTTAAAGAAATATTTGATTTTAGGATCTACATTAAATCGCACATACTTATCTTGATATGATTGTCCTTGGTAAGAACCTTCGCCATAGCCATCCCATATAAAAAACACATCTTTGTTTCTAAAAAAAGTATTAGAATTAACTTCCAAAGTCAAGCCTTCTATTTTTTCTGGTCGCCATCTCCATTTGATTTGATTTCTAATTTTATGAATTGATTGACTTTGAATGTGAGACTGGTTGGAATGCATCGTTCCACCTATCACAAAATCCATTTCATCATTAAGTTTTCTTCTATGGACCATATTGAAACCTAACTCATGTGGATCTTCTCTGAAGTTTTGTATTGAATAATCCCACCACTTTGCGTCTTCTATATCGCTAGGAGGATTATCATATATTGTACCGAACATTGTTATTTCAGTCTCTTTTTTCTTTTTTGCCCATCCCGTATTGACATTGATGATACCATTAAGTGCCGAAGAGCCATACTGTACAGATGATGCGCCTTTTATCACCTCCATGCTTTCTACATTTTCCATAGGAATGAAATCCCAAAGTACTTCGCTACGCTCTGGAGACAAAAGCGGAATTCCATCAATAACCAAAATAACACGACTTCCTACACCATAAGCATATCCACTCCCTCCTCTGATACTCGCTTGCCCATCAAGCACCGTCACACCAGGCACTTTATCTACTGCTTCTGCTCCATTGGTCATATTGTTATTTGACAGCATGTCAGAAGACAATACCTCTACAGAAACTACTTCTTGCTCAAGAGTCAACCCTCTTTTCGTTCCTACGATCTCTACATCACCTATTAATATCTCTTTTTCTTTAAGAGAAATATCAATATTTCTTTTTTCGCCTGCGGCTAAAGTCACTTCTTTTATCTGATTTTCTTGCCCTACAGCAGTATACAATACATAGTATGTACCCGCTGGCACACTTACAGTATATTTTCCATCAAAATCTGTAGCACCAGCCCATCCTTGAGCTGCATCTATCACTACATTTACGCCAAATAAAGGTTCATTATCTTCATCTAGAACGACTCCAGAAAGAGTTGCATCTTGAGCAAATAAAGTAGACAAAGCAGTAAAAACAAATACTATAAATAATACTGATTTTTTCATAAAATGTTCTGTTAATTATACCGCAAAGGTATCATATTTGATTAATATTACTCTAAAAGAAAAGAACAATGAGTTATCTAAATGTCCTAATTCGCATTTTTCGGCTAAAACAAATCAAATCCTCTTATCTTTGCTTGCAATGAAGAATATTAGAAATTTTTGCATCATAGCGCATATTGACCATGGGAAAAGTACACTAGCCGACAGAATGCTAGATGAGACTAAGACGGTAACAGAGCGTGAAAGTAAAGCACAAATACTCGATGATATGGATATCGAGCGTGAAAGAGGCATCACGATAAAAAGCCATGCCATACAAATGGACTATATCCATAATGGAGACAAATATGCTTTCAATTTGATAGACACTCCTGGACACGTAGATTTTTCTTATGAAGTATCTCGTTCTATAGCGGCTTGTGAAGGTGCATTGCTTTTAGTAGATGCATCTCAAGGTATACAAGCACAGACTATTTCAAATTTATATCTAGCATTAGACAATGATTTAGAAATAATCCCAGTCATCAATAAGATAGATATGCCTGGAGCAATGCCAGAAGAAGTCGCTGATCAAATCATTGACTTATTAGGTTGTGACTTAGAAGATATTTTGCACGCTAGTGGAAAGACAGGAGAAGGTGTCCCAGAATTGTTAGAAGCTATCATCACAAGAGTACCTGCGCCAGAGGGAAATCCTGACGCTCCATTACAAGCTATGATTTTTGACTCTGTTTTCAATCCATTTAGAGGTGTGATTGCTTACTTCCGTATTTTTAATGGCAGTATGGAAAAAGGGCAGAAAGTTACTTTTGTCAATACCGAAAGAAATTATTTTGCTGATGAGATAGGTATTTTGAGGCTAGAGCAAGAACCTAAGAAAAAACTAGGAGCAGGGAATGTAGGCTACCTCATCACAGGAGTAAAAGAATCTGCTGCGATAAAAGTGGGTGATACTGTCACCGATACTGAAAATCCTACACAGGAAGCCGTAAAAGGTTTCGAAGATGTAAAACCAATGGTATTTGCAGGGATTTATCCTATAGATTCTGATGACTATGAAGATTTGAGAGATTCGCTAGAAAAACTACAGCTAAATGATGCCTCTCTAGTATATGAGCCTGAAACTTCTATTGCACTAGGATTTGGATTCCGTTGTGGATTTTTAGGACTTTTGCACTTGGAGATTGTACAAGAAAGGTTGGAACGTGAATTTGACATGTCTGTTATCACTACTACTCCGCAAGTATCATATTTCTGTTATTCAAAAACTGGAGACAAAACGATACTCAACAATCCATCTGACTTGCCAGAAGTAATGACGATAGACTATATAGAAGAACCTTATATCAAAGCACAGATAATCACTAAGCCTGAATTTGTAGGAACACTGATGAGTCTTTGTATAGAAAAAAGAGGAATGCTCACCAATCAAGTCTATCTCACAGAAACAAGAGTAGAATTGAGTTTTGAAATGCCACTAGCAGAAATTGTTTTTGATTTTTATGACAAACTAAAATCTATCTCAAAAGGATATGCTTCTTTTGACTATCATATGATAGGATTTAAAAGAGGAGATATGGTACGTATGGATATCAAACTCAATGGAGATAATGTCGATGCATTTTCAGCTATGATACATAGAGATAAAGCCTATAACTTTGGAAAAAGACTTTGCGGCAAGCTCAAAGAATTGATACCAAGGCAACAATTTATGATAGCTATACAAGCAGCTATTGGACAAAAAATTATCTCTAGAGAAACACTATCTGCTCTTCGAAAAGATGTAACTGCAAAATGCTATGGTGGTGACATTACTCGTAAGCGAAAGCTACTTGAAAAGCAAAAGAAAGGAAAGAAAAAAATGCGTCAGTTTGGTAAAGTAGAAGTACCTCAACAAGCATTTTTAGCAGTATTAAAGTTAAATGATTAATAGATTCAAGAACCATTTATTGTTTACTTTGTTATCCTTTTAGTTATGAAGAAGAAAGTAAGCATTTATATAGTTCTCAGTTTTTTTATTCTACTACAATCTTGTTATAGTGGTTATTTTGTCGCTGATAGACAATATAAAAGTGCTATACAGCAAGCTCCTTATGATGTGATTATTGTACCAGGATTCCCTTATCAGGAAGGAGAACAAGGATATACATTGCTTTCTAGAATATTGTGGGCAGATTACCTTTACAAAAACGGACACGCTAAACACATTGTTTTTTCAGGAGCAGCAGTATACACACCTCACTATGAAGCCGAGATAATGCGCCTTTATGCGCTAGAATTAGGCATCCCTTCTGACATTATCCATACAGAAAATGAAGCTCGCCATGGAGTTGAGAATCTATACTACTCTTACCTTATGGCCATAGAAAATGATTGGCAAAAAATAGCCATAGCAACAGATAATGCCCAAGTATTGACTATCGCGCCTTATGGCAAACCGCTATCAAACAAAGTAGCCTTTCTTCCCATGATAATGGATGAAATAAAAGATGCTGATTTAGCATTTTTACAAAGCGTAAACATCAACGATAGCATCGCTTTTAAAGAAAACTTTACCTCTTATACAGAGACCAGCAATGCTTTACAGCGACTACTACGATCTTCAGGACGTGATGGGCTTAAGCGTAAAATGCGAAAGTTATTGAAATCTCAGAAAACACTTAAGGCACATAAGTCCTAGTATCATCTAAACATTCTTGCCCAAAAAGGACTTGATTGTTATCAAATAATGGGCCACCTACAAAACTTGAAATCTGTCCGCCACTCACTTCCCAAAACATCAAACAGTTTTGATTCGTACAATGTTTTCCATGATCGGCATCTTGATGGCTAACTACCATAGGGACTCCATTATTGACCAATCCAAGCGCATGTCCAACTTCATGTACTACTGTCGCTTGCTCAATATCTCCCTGTGTAGACTCATCACTAGCAACATCTGTAACCACTTGTTTAAAAATAGCAGTAACGAATGTTCCAGATACATTTACGCCTAATACATTTTGGCGATCCTGTGTACCATCATTATAATATCCATCTACAAAAACTAAAAAAACCGTTGCCTCTGTATCATTGTTTGCTCCTATTTGATATTGATCTGCTAAATTTTGTAAATCTTCTTGCGTATAACTCGTCTTATTTTGAGCAGGAATATTTGTCATTTCTGCAATAGTCTTATCATAGTTTATATTTGGTGTATTATTCGCTCCTAAAAATAACGCGTCTATATTCAACTCGGTGAAACTCCAAACATTGTCATTAAATATACCTACAGTAGTCACAGGCTCTGCACCTTGCTCATAAGCTACTTCAATGTTGAGATTTTGAACAGAAGAATAAACTTTATCTATCATTTCATTTTCAGTGCTTCCACCATTGCCACCGGTATTCCCACCATCATCTTTGTTACAAGAAACAATCGAAATCATCATTAAAAATATAATAGTAGTTAAATGTATTTTGTTCATAGTTTGTATTTTGTGTAAATTCGTACAAATTTCAGACCAAAATTATACTTTTTTGTGAAACTCAATTTTAAAACTTTTGGACAAGGTGAACCACTTATCATTTTGCATGGACTGCTCGGTTCTCTTGACAACTGGCAAACCCTAGGAAAAAAACTAGCCAAAAACTATACTGTTTTTTTAGTTGACCAGCGAAATCATGGACGCTCGCCACATAGTGATGAGTTTTCTTACGATATTTTAGCAGAAGATTTGCTATGTTTTATGGAAGATAATTATCTCTACAAAGCCCATTTGCTAGGACATAGTATGGGAGGAAAAACTGTCATGCAATTTGCATTACAAAATCCAGACATGGTTGACAAACTGATAGTCGCTGACATTGCTCCTGTAAAATATATAGGCGGACATGAAGCAATTTTCAATGCACTTTTGGCTGTAGACCTTCCTAACATCTCTACACGAAAGGAAATAGAAACTCAATTAGCTACAACTATCAAAGAATTTGGTGTTCGTCAGTTTTTGATGAAAGGGCTAACTAGAGGAGAAGGCAATATTTTTGAATGGAAATTTAATCTACAATCACTTTGGAATAACTATAAAGAAGTTCTCGGAACATTTGAATCAAATGAAGTTTTTGAAGGGGAGACACTTTTTTTGAAAGGAGGAAATTCAAAATATATTCTAGCAGATTATCAAGAGCAAATCAATACATTTTTCCCAGACAATCAAATACAAACTATCGAAGGAGCAGGGCATTGGCTTCATGCCGAAAAGCCGATGGATTTTTTAGAAAAAACACTTAATTTTTTACAATCATGAAAAATGTTTTTTTGCTACTCTTATCGTTTTCTTTATTCGTTTCTTGTCAAAGAAATGAGCATGAATTATATGAAGAAACCATTTATTCAGCAATAGATGAAAACATTCCTGCATCAACAGATATAG
>JBMZDS010000001.1:0-36362 GCA_049614465.1 Chitinophagales bacterium | reverse complement strand
AAAAATAATACAAGTATTTCTGTCTGTATAATCTATAATGGATGACATGGTATCTGCACCAATGACAAGTACTTTTTTATAAGCACCTGACTCGATATAACGTCTTCCTGTCTCTAGGGCAAATAAAAAGCCGGAACAAGCTGCTCCGACATCAAAACTAAAGGCATTGGTAATACCACATTTGTCTGAAATGATATTGGCTGTAGCAGGAAACACCATGTCAGGCGTCACTGTAGCACATATCACTAGTTCTATTTCTTCTGGAGAAATATTCTTTTTAGCTAACAAAGTATTGACGGCTTGCACCGCCATATCTGATGTTGCTAGATTTTTGTCACGCAAGATGCGTCTTTCTTCTATACCTGTACGTGTACGTATCCATTCATCATTAGTATCCACCATCTTTTCCAATTCGGCATTGGTCAAGCGATACTCTGGCAAATAGCCTTGAACTCCTGTGATACTCGCAGTGATAGTAGGCATAGCCTATTTATTTTCTTTTAAAGAAAAAAAGAGAATTAAGCTTCTACAAGTTGCTTTCCTCTATAGTGTAATACACCATCTACCATGTATGCTCTGTGACGCAAGTGTGCTTCGCCAGTAACAGAACAGATAGAAATTGTAGGAGCAGTCGCTTTATAGTGCGTTCTTCTTTTATCTCTTCTTTGTTTCGATATTTTGCGCTTTGGATGTGCCATTTTATCTTATTTTTTATTTTTTAAATTTTGTAAAGCCGCCCATCTAGGATCTATGCTTTCTTCTTTATTATTATTTTCTTTTTCATTATTCATTTCAATGCTACATCCTGCCGTGCCATCTTCTAGGTCTGCATGTACCTGATGTAATGGGACACTCAGCAAAATGTAATCATATACCGCTTTTGATATATCGACAAAATCATCTGTTGGCGAAATGTATATCACATCTTCTACTCCTGTATTTTCTCTAGGAGCACTAGCTTTGATAAACAATTCATAATCGCCAAAAATAGGCTGATTGTATCGTTCCAAACAGCGATGACACTCTAAATTGATTTGTCCATCAATATAAAACTTGAGATGAAAGAATGATTCTCTCTTATCAAACTCTATTTTGATATCGACATCACAATCTGTGATGAGTGCATTTTCAAAACATTGAAAGAACAACTTATCTACTTTAAAATCAAGCAGATGCACTTTGTTTTTCATCCCTACAAAGGGAATTTTAAACGGTTTTAGTGCATTCATTTTTCCTCCTTTTTTCTTAAGGAAACGCAAAGATACTACTTTAATTTTAAAATTAAGCAATGCTAATTGAGCAAAAATATTTGCTAGTCTAAAATAAGAAAATCCATTTTAAGTTTCCTTAAAATGGATTTTCAACACTATGGGTTGTAGGTTTCGTCCATATATCGTCCATAGCTTCTCAATGAAACTATCTATTATTTATCGCCAAACTTGTATGTAAGTCCAAGCGTAAACGACTCTTTAAATTGCGTTCTTGGCCCACTACTATCATCGACACCATCTCCATCATTGTCAAATCCGAACTTCACATCATGATCATATTTTAAGTGAGTAGAAATAGTTGCTAGCAACCATTCATTAACCTTCATATCAATCCCTGTTTGCCAATCTACATCTATATTTTTACGATTACCTTTATCTGTATCAGTATAATTATTAAATAATTCTAACGTACTTCTCAATGTAACATTTTTAAACAATTCCTTTTGCAAATTAGCACGCATATAAGCTCCAAACTCTGCATTTACATTTTTCCCTTCGCTATTATATATAGGCACTAGATTGTCATCTCTTACAATAGTAAACTTACCAGTAGCAGGAGAAAGAAACAATGAAAACTCATCACTAGGCTTATAATCTACCCCTAATGCAATAGTCAAATATGCAGGCGCAGCAAATCTAGAGTTTAATGTTTTTGTCTGTCCATCATCAGAATAATTATACCCCATCATAAATTGACTCTTAAAATCCAAAAGCCCTGAAATAAACCATTTACTTGAATCTCCCCCAAGAGCATAACCATATTTAGAATTGAATGCCAAGATGTCATCATTTTTCCTGAGATCTTCGCCTTTGTTTTTGACAAAACCTAAAGTACCATTAAATGTATTATCTACTGTGTGCTTTCCTTTTTTATAGTTAGCAAAAAGATTGGTTTGTAAAGTTGAAGAAATATTACTATTTCCTCCTCCTGCCCAATTGACAAGGGCTGTCTGTCCAAATTGCACGGTAGAAAATCCTCCCCATGTCCATCTCGATTCTTTTGCTACATCTCCTGCTTCATCTTGCGCATACATCATCGCAGGCAATAAGAATAATGCAGTCATTAATAAAATAGATATTTTCTTCATAGTTTTCGTTTTTAGATATTCAAATATGATTTAAAATGCGA
This sequence comes from Chitinophagales bacterium, assembly GCA_049614465.1. Classification (GTDB taxonomy): domain Bacteria; phylum Bacteroidota; class Bacteroidia; order Chitinophagales; family UBA8649; genus JBMZDS01. Next base: position 33,962 of record JBMZDS010000001.1, on the reverse strand, counting down.
TACTTAACAAAAACGATGCCATAAAAAAATCAACAATACAGGATAATTTGTCTTATTTTTGCAGCAATGATATATTTTCTTTTAATATTCACGTTGTTTTGCTCTGCCTTATTTTCAGGGATAGAGATTGCTTTTGTCTCTTCCAATAAATTTAAAGTAGAACTGAACAAACAGTCAGGCACTCGCTCAGAAAAAATACTTGCTCGATTTTACGAAAACGAATCAAACTTCATCACCGCATTACTAATAGGCAACAATATCATGCTTATTCTTTTTAGTGGATATATGGCAAGAGTACTAGCTGATGATTTTGGATTATTGGGTAATGGAGGAGTTTCTCTTTTATTGCAAACTATCATCACGACTATCACTGTACTTATTTTTGGAGAATTTATTCCTAAAGCATTATTTCGTCTTTCTCCTTATCGCACACTTTCATTGATAGCTATTCCACTACAATTTGCTTATAGTATCTTAAAATATCCCGCCTATCTATTTAGCACCACTGCCAAAATGGTTATAAAATGGATAATGCCGCAACAATATGACAATGAAAAAGCTGTTTTTACGGCTATAGATTTAGAGAACTACATCAAACACGTATCCGTTGGACATCCTGGCGATGATGATGATGAACTCAATGCAGACATTTTTGAAAAAGCACTTTATCTCAAAGAGGTCAAAATAAGAGAATGTATGGTGCCTAGAATGGAAATACAAGCACTAGATGTAAGTAGTAATCTTGAAGATTTAGTAGAGAAATTTGTAGAGTCTAAATTGTCTCGAATTTTGATTTATGAAGAGAATATTGATAATATTTTAGGGTATGTACATCATTTTGATTTAATCAACGAACCCAAATCTGTACGTGACAACATCTATGATATATTAGTCGTACCTGAAGCTATGAGTGCTAGGGATTTACTCACAAAATTCACCAAAGAACATAAAAATATTGCTTGTGTAGTAGATGAATTTGGTGGGACAGCAGGGATTGTAACTCTTGAAGATTTGATAGAAGAAATATTTGGAGAGATACAAGATGAACACGATGAAGATGAATTTATCGAAAAACAACTGACTGAAGATAAATATGTTTTTTCTGCAAGGCTAGAAATAGACTATCTCAACGAAAAATACGACTTAAATATCCCAGAAGGAGAATACGAAACGCTTGCAGGGTATGTAGTAGAAACCTACGAAAGTATTCCCCAAGAAGGCGAAAAAATAACAATTAACAACTTTCATATTCATATTGTAAGTGCAGAAAATGTACGTATTAAAACAATAGAAATAGAAAGATTTGAAGTGGAAGATTAGTAAATATCATTAAGCACTCCTTCTCCGTACAAATTGCCCGCACCAACTGTTCTCGATGGCTCAAAACCAAGATTATAATTCCAGATAGGAGCGTCTATACGATAGCCATTTGGGTATATTCCAAATGAAATCTCCATATAATATATAGCTGTTGCCAAGTTTTGAAAACGAATACCCATACCATAGCCTTGGTACAAATTATTATCTAACAGAAAATCTCTGTCATCCTGTGAAACCATACCTAAATCAGCAAAAAAGAAAAAATTACTTCTTGATGTCCACCACTTTATAGGGGTATAAAACACAGACTCAAAATTGAGCACTAAACTCTTAGTGGCTTTCAATTTGTTCGATTTTAATCCACTAATACCATTACTGACATTGTACAACTCATGGAAAGGTCTATCGAAACTAAATGTTGAATTGATTTTTACAAATTGACGAAATCCTAATTTTCCTACTTTTATTTTGTTCGTAAAATAATCATTAACAATTTGCAATGTGATTTGCTCATAATCTTTCTTCTTGAAAAAAGCACCGTAATTCAATTGTGTCTCCAGATACCCAAACTTTGGATACTGATTTGCATAACTCGTACGCATACCACTATACCATCTTTTACCAGAAAATTCATCTATTTCATAACCACCTACAAAAGCGAGATTGTATCCCTTTGGCACATAATCATATTGTCTAAAATAATACAACTCTTTATAACCCACCCAATCTCTAGTGGCTATACCGAAACTCCCTAGATAAAATTGTTTATCGCCATAAGACAGCGAGTCTGCCTCTATGGGTTTTTCTATATAATTACGAATAGTCGCTCTAGACGACATGATAAAACGCATGTTTTGATTGCGTTCCTGTATATTTTTCAACGGAAATGAACGTGCAAGCCAATAATCCTGATCTAGATATCGTAGATTGTAGTCAGGCGAAAAATCTGTATTGCCAATTTTTTCAGTTTTATAATCTAATTCCACTTTGCCAGCGACTTTAGTATTGTAAGCAAAAAACTTTCTATTAATCTTAAATTTGAATGCTTGCGATAAATTTTCTCTGATATAGTTATTCGCAATACTAATTTGCGAACCACCCAAATTACTCATTTTATAAAAAGCATTGACACTATAAGGATTTTTCAAGTCAAACTGTCCTTGCCCATATAGACGTAAAGTCTGTGTCAAGCCACCAAAATCTTTAAACCCTGCCCCAAGTTTCAAAGATGTAGGAGCTGCTGCAAAAATCATTTTCCAATGACGATTGTCTTGAATAAAAACATCGATTACAGCTAAAGAATCTCCTTGAGGCGTTACGTTGATTATCGCATCTTTAAAAATAGTCTCTACTCGTATATTTCGCTCACTATCCGCTACTAAAAGAGGATCTATCTTATCGCCATACTCAAAAAGTAATTGATTATAAATGATTTTTTTATTGAAATTTTCCTTTAGATTATTAGCATCTTGTACTATAACTGGCAGACTATCATTATCCGCTATTGGCTCTACTAATCTATTGAGAATATATACATTTATTTGACTTATCTCGAGCCCTGCATATTCTTGAAAACCATCTATTGATGTATAGTCTCGAACTGCTTTTTGTGGAAAATTGAAATAATCAACAAAACTCTCTTTATTGGGGTCTTTTTCTTTTTTTACTTTCTTGCTCTTGGAGTCATCTACATTGGTATTTTGTGCATCACTGTAGAAATAAAGCGAGACAAAAAAGCACAATAATATCCAATATTTTTTTTTCATTGACCTTGAAGAAAAAAGGTGACACATTTGCCACCTTTCTATTTTAATGCTAAATATACAAAATCATCTGTTAATACTTGACAACCTTCTGTGTATAGCTATATTTCTCTGTATGGATGTGCAATATATATTCTCCACTTGACAATCCTTCTGCTCCTATACGGGCATACTTCCTTCCTTCCGTATTGTCTATCACGACATCGTCAAATATCTGCTGCCCCATCACATTATATAGTGTAAGACGAAGTGGTGTCTCTTTGAATTGATAATACTGTATCAAAATTTCCGTCTCAAACGGATTAGGATAAACGCCTAGTATTGCAAATTCATCATTTTCGATTTCATGTATAGGAATCATTGTACTATCGGCATCTACAGTGATTACATATAGTATAGTATCACATTTTTGTGGCACAAAATCATCACAAGCCACCATCATAATAGTATCATTTCCTACAAAATCTGCAGCAGAGACATAACTCATACAAGTATCATTATACTCAAGTGCATTGCCATTATCAGTATTAAAAAAGACATCCACATTTGTAATATCTCCTTGCAAATCATCAAAACCTAAGCAATAATTAATCAACTCTTCTTGCTCAGCAGTAAGCATAATATACTGAGTACTACTTTCTCCATCTACTATCATCTCAGCTACAATCGTATCGCATACACCGATACTATCACAAGCTACAAAAGCGACATATTCAATTCCGCAAAAAGAGGTGTCTGGAGTATAGGTAAAGCAGCCAATATTATCAAACAAAACTGTAGCATTGCCATTATATATATATGAATAAGTCGAAACTCCTGTGTACAAATCATCGAAAGTAAAACAATCCGTTACTTCTTCTGTATTCATAGTACTATAGGTTATTGTATCTATATTGGTCGTTCCGCCTACATTTATTTGCACGATTACAGTTTCACAATCTAATGGATTTGAAGTTGGACATACTTCTACTTCTATTTCATCTACTCCTACAAAATTGGTTGGCGCTTGATAAGCAAAACAAAAGTCAGTCAAATTAGCAACACCTTCTTCAGGATTGATACTAATACTCGTAGTGAGCGTAGGACATGCTCCCGTAGTATTGATAATACATTCATTGAGCATCATTCCATTTTGTATAGAGACAAAAAACGTATCTGGCAATATTGCAAACGGAATAGTCTGTACAGGAGCTAATGGAGGAAAAATACCCGTGCCCGCATCTACAGCAATAGGATTGTTTGCTTCATTCATACCGGCAACTCCATCATTGACATACCATGATGTCGCAAAATCTTCTGTTGTATCTATCACCTCTCTATCTAGCCAGATATAATCGCCCTGTGCTTTGCTATCATCTATCGTCAGTACCATATATCCATGATCTTCCATATTGACATATTGCATATGGTCATTAAAAAATTCTAATGCGCCATTAACTGTACCTCCTACAATATCAAGTAACCACTGTGGTAAATTTCCTAAAGCAACTTCTACGACATCTATACCCGGTGAAGTGACTGAAGTGACTACAAACTCTGATGCTGCTGTGCCATTATCTCCTTCTACGTTATTGATAAAAGTAGAATGAATATCTCCTGTCAAAACTACAGGGTTTGTGACGTTATTATTTTCGATAAAACTAATCAGTCGCTGTCTATCCGCATTGTAGCCATCCCATTGGTCAGCATTGACAGCAGCACCAAAGATTTCTAATGGAGCCAACATTACTTGCTGTGTGATTATCTTCCATTGTGTTGTATTGTCTGATAATTCTGTCTCTAGCCATGCAAATTGATCTGCTCCAAGCAAACTTCTTGTATTGTCATCAGTTGCACCCATATCTTGCTCATCTCTTCCCCAAAGACGAGAATCCAGCACAATTAAATCCAACAAGTCTCCATAACGCAATTTTCTCCATATTTTCAAAGGATCATTAGGATCTGGATTTCTAATAGGCATCCATTCACTATAGGCCTGCGTACCACTTATTTTTCTATCTTGCCAAAGCCCTTCACTTCCATCATGATTTTCTGCGCCATCTTTATAAGCATCATTGGCAGTCTCATGATCGTCCCATGTTGTGATAAATGGATGTACTTGATGTAAAAGTTGTAATTGATCATCCAATTTATAATGTGAATGTCTAGCTCTATAGTCTGTGAGTGTTATTGCTTCATTGCCGGGCACATATACACGTCCCTGATTTGTCATTACACTTGAACTAAAACCACCTGTTTCATATTCGTAGATATAATCTCCTAAATGAATAATCGCATCCAAATCATTTCTTTTTGACATACTCTCGTAAGCATTGAAATATCCATGCTCATAACTGGAGCATGATGCTACGCCAAATTTCACTTCAGAATTAGCCCCTTGTGGAGCAGTTTTTGTCCTCCCGATAATAGAATTTGTGCCATAGGCTTGAAATACATAATAGTAATATGTACTAGGCTGCAATCCACAAACATCCAATTTCACAGTATAATCACCTGTAGCAGTAGCTTCCGTTTTTCCAAAATTAACTACATTCGTAAAAGCTGTGTCTGTCGCTACTTGCCAATAAACATCTATATCATTTCCACTACCGTCAGCAGGTGTCACTCTCGTCCATAACATAACGGCATCAGCAAGCGGATCACCCGATGCCACTCCATGAAAAAATGGTGCTTGCGCAAAAGAACGATTGCTACGCTGAGTTTCTTGAGAAAAAACAGTCGAAAACAATAATAAAAAAATAGAAAATAGTATATTTTTTTTCATCTTGATAAATTGAAAGAATAAAAATACGGAAAATAATGATACATACTAATGATTATATCATTCTTCACTCAAATCTACATCATAACTTTCGATATAGCTCGCTTTATACGGATATCGTTGTAGATACAATTTCTTAACGTATTTAAATATAGTCTTGCGAAGCTCTACAATATTTTCACCATTTTGAGCCGATACAAAAATGGCATTTTGATTCGTCTTTGCCATCCATGTTTGCTCTAACTCTTGCAATAATTCTTTTTTGACAGGCTCTGGCAACATCGCATCAAATTGTCGCTCACGATACAAATCCATTTTATTGAAAATAGTCAATGTAGGCTTGTCAGAAGCCTTTAATTCCGTGAGTGTTTTATTGACTACTTTCATTTGGTCTTCAAAACCAGTATGAGCGACATCTACTACATGCAATAAGATGTCAGATTCTATCGCTTCATCTAATGTAGATTTAAAACTTTCTACTAGATGATGCGGCAGCTTCCTAATAAACCCAACTGTATCTGACAAAAGAAATGGAACATGATTAAATACTACTTTTCTGACGGTAGTATCAAGCGTAGCAAATAATTTGTCTTCTGCAAAAACATCTTCTTTACTCAAAATACGCATTAGTGTTGATTTTCCGACATTGGTATACCCCACAAGCGCTACCCGTATCATACCTTCTCGATTTTTTCTGCGAGTGACATTTTGCTTGTCTATCACCGCTAGTTTTGCTTTCAGTTTGGTGATTTTATCTCTTGCAATACGTCTATCTGTCTCGATTTCTTTCTCTCCAGCACCTCTCTGACCTATTCCTCCTTTGGTTCTATCAAGGTGAGTCCATAGCCCTTTTAGCCTAGGCAGCATATATTGCATTTGAGCCAATTCAACCTGTGTACGCGCTTGTACGGTCTTTGCTCGCTGCGCAAAAATATCCAAAATCAGCATAGATCGGTCAAGCACTTTACAACTCACTTCTTTTTCGATATTGCGCTGTTGTGAAGGAGAAATCTCATCATCAAAAATGAGTAAATCTATATCGTAAGCCTTGATATAAGTTTGAATCTCTTCTAACTTTCCTTTTCCAACATAAGTACGCTTGTCTGGCGAACCTATTTTTTGCCAAAAACGAGCTTGTGTCTCTGCCCCTGCCGTTTGCGCCAAAAATGCCAATTCGTCCAAATACTCTGTCAATTGCTCTTCGCTTTGGTCTTTTGTGACCAAACCTACCAATACCGCTTTTTCAACATGAATTTCGGTATTATCTATTTCAAATGTTTTGTTTCCCATATTTCTACTGCAAAAGTTAGCAATTTTATTTAAAATGAGTAATTTAATGATTAAATTTGTAACACAACAAAAAATCTCTACACATGGACAAAAATACCTCAGTTGCTGTGATAATGACTAAAAAAGTAATTGTCGCTGATTTGAAAACAAAATTCTCTGCTGCACTTAAGTTGTTTCTCGATTATCAGATATACCATTTACCTGTAGTGTATGATGATAAATTGCTTGGGATAGTTAGTGTGAAAGACGCTTTAAAAGCATTTTCAGAAAGAGCAAAAGATGTAGAAGATAATGTAGATGATGTAATCACACTTGAAGATATCATGACACATGAGCCTACAACTGTAGATGTATCTGCTACGCTTGGAGATATTACAGAAATATTATCAAATGCAAAATTCCGTTCGCTACCTGTAGTTGAAGAAGGAAAAATAGTTGGAATTATTTCAAATAAAGATTTGGCAGTTATCCTCAACGGAATGCTAAAAGATGCTTAAGAAATATCAACCCTAAAATCCTTATCCTAAACTAAATAAGGTAAAAAAGTCTAAAGTAATTCGTTTACTTTGGACTTTGTTTTTTTACATCAATAGTTATGGATACTAAAAAAGTATCTACCTTTACGAGCTATGAAAATTGCTATCTACGGTCGAAAACTAAAACAAAGCTTGTCTGCACATGTAGAACAATTATTTAGTCTACTTCATAAAAAAGAAATAGAGTACACTGTATATGCTCCTTTTGGTAAACATCTCAATAACGATTTTAAGATAGAACTAAGGGGAAATACATTTACCAAAAGAGAAGAAGTTGGCAACAATGTAGATTTTGTTTTCAGCCTAGGAGGTGATGGTACTATGCTCGATTCTTTTAGTTGGATAGGTGAATATGAAATCCCTGTTATTGGTATCAATTTTGGTCGATTAGGTTTTCTGGCAAGTATTGCTATTGAACAGATAGATGAGGCAATCAATGTACTTATTAAAAATAGTTTTGATATTGATAAGCGAAAAATGATTTCATTGACCTCTAATCATGCTATTTTCCAAAAATCTGCTTTTGCACTCAATGAGTTTACAATACAGCGTAGTGAAACTTCTTCAATGATAACAGTCCATACTTATCTCGATGGAGAACACCTCAATTCATACTGGGCAGATGGATTGATAGTAAGTACACCTACAGGTTCTACCGGATACAATCTGAGCTGTGGAGGACCTATTATTTATCCTCATTCACAGAGTTTTGTACTTACACCTATCGCTCCGCACAACCTCAATGTACGTCCGATGATAGTGCCAGATGATGTGGAGATAAAACTTGAAGTAGAAGGACGAAGCAGTCGTTTTTTGGCTACTCTTGATAGTCGATTAGAAACGATAGATAGCACTTGTGTTATCACACTCAAAAAATCTGAATTTGCAGCTAATTTAGTTCGACTCAGTAAGCGAAATTTCATTAATGCCATTCGTTACAAATTGCATTGGGGAGAGGATTTGAGAAACTAGCCTAAATATTTTGCTACAATAGGCATACGTCTTCCCATTCCAAATGACTTACTTGTCACTCTCAGCACTGGAGCTGTTTGATGTCGTTTCCATTCATTCATATTGACCATGCGGAGAATCCGTTTGACCAAAGCTTCATCGTAGCCCATTGCAATAATCTCATCTGGTCCTTTTCTATTTTCGATATACTCATACAGTACTTTATCCAAAATAGCATAATCAGGAAGCGAATCGCTATCCTTTTGGCCAGGACGCAATTCTGCAGAAGGTGCTTTATCCAATATATGTTGTGGGATAACAACTCCATTTCGATTGATATAACGACAAAGTTCGTATACCTGTATCTTATACAAATCGCCTATCACTGCCAATCCTCCACACATATCGCCATACAATGTACCATAACCTACAGCTGCTTCTGATTTATTAGATGTATTGAGCAAAATGTATCCCAGTTTGTTGGACAATGCCATCAAGATAACACCTCTCAATCTTGCTTGAATATTTTCTTCGGCTACATTAGGCGGAAGATTTTCGAAATGTGGTTTTACCGTATTTTCTATCGCAAAATATCCATCTTCTATAGAAATAGTCTTGAATGGTGAACCTAAATTATGACACAATTCTTCGGCATCTGAGATAGAATGATCTGACGAATACTGAGAAGGTAAAAGCACTGACATTACATTTTCTTTTCCTAAAGCCTTTACCGCAAGATATAAAACCAATGCTGAGTCAACTCCTCCTGACAATCCTAGTGTCGCTTTTTGAAATCCTAATTTCTCAAAATAATCTTTTACTCCTAGCACCAAAGCATCATGAATACGAGCGATAGGTGTGTCATCATTTTCTAGTTTGACTAACTGATTTACTTCATCACTATCTATCATTTCTATGCACTCTTCAAAGTAGGGCAATTCTGCGACAATCTCACCTTGACTATTCGCTACTAATGAGCCTCCATCAAAAATCAATTCCGTTTGTGCACCTACATGATTGGCATAGAACAATGGAATCTTAAACTGTCGAGCATTTTCTCGGACAATACCTTTACGTGCCTCTGCATGATTTGCATTGAATGGAGAAGCAGATAAATTGAGGATAAAATCAGGTTCTTGCTTTATCAACTTGTCCATTGGATTGATTTTATACAATGGATTTTCATTGTTGAGATTCCAAATATCTTCACAGATAGTGACAGCAATGCGACTTCCTTTCCATTCTACAATTTCAAAATTTGTATTAGGTTCAAAATAACGATACTCATCAAAAACATCGTAAGTAGGCAATAATGTCTTGTGTGTGACATTTTTGATTTTCCCTTCAACCAAAAAATAAGCTGAGTTATATAAATCTTTACCTTCTACAACAGGATTGACAGATGGCGCACCTACTACGATAGCAAAATCATCTGTTGTCAAATTCGCCAGACTATCTATCACAGTTTTGCAACGCACGATAAAATCATCAAACTCCAAAAAATCTCTAGGAGGATAACCACAAACCGCCAATTCACCAAAGAGTACTAAATCTGCACCCGCATTTTTTGCGCTTAATGCGGCATCTTTCATTTTATTGAAATTAGCATCAAAATTTCCAATGTGATAATTGAGTTGGGCGATTGCGATTTTCATGTTTTAGCGTTTTTATTAGAAAGTAATTCCTCCACCTAGCTATACAACCTGTGCAGTTGTATAATGCGTTTTGAGATTGACTCCCAAGAAAAGTTTGTGATCATGCTTTCCAAATTCGTAATAATAATAGTTGATGCCGAGTTTGGCATAAATAAGTGCACCTCTATAAGCGTTATCTAAAATATAAGCACCAAAAAGAAAACTGACACCTACATTTTCTAGTATAATTTCGTCCGCTACAAACAAACTCAAATTGGAAGATTTCCATTTCAAATTTTCAGTTTCTTGTTCAAAAAGGAGTTTGTCATGCGCTGAAAAGTTGGTTTCAAAACTCGCTCCACTCCAAACTTTATTTGCCACACTTGTATAGCGGGCATAGTAAAGAGAATGGATATAAACAGGAGGTTTTGCGACACCTACAGTGTTATTAGTGATTCCTACACTAAAATACGTGTCTGCAATTTTATTGTGATTAAACCAAAAATTTACATGAGTGAAAAGTCCATTAGCGCTGCCAAAAATCTCTTTGTTGCCAAATGATGAATGAATATATGTGACAACCTCTGGATAATGCAATTTTTGTTGCCAAGGTTTTTTATTTAGATTTCGTATAGAAATAGTTTGCTCAAAATTGTAAGTAAATTCTGTGACATTAGGTTTAAATTTATCTGAATGCCTATAGATTTCACCAAAATGTGCATTCGTTTCAAAGACTACTTTGGAGTAATTTTCTTCAAAAAAATACTTGTTTTGCGCAATTAGATTGCTCAAGCAGAAAAATGTGATAAGAGTTAGTAAATAAGACTTCACTTTTCAAAAATACTACGTTTTTTTTGGGAAAGAATGACAATATTACTTTTAGATTGAATTGTGATGATAAAACCTATGGAAAAATCAGTTTTTGCTGCAAACGAGCTTAGAAAGATTATGCTTAAAAACAAATTTGTTCTTCCCATTCATCTTCATTGAGTTCAAAATGTTCTAGTAAATGTTTTTTAACAATTAAAGGTCTATTTTGTGCAAAATCATACAATTCTTCAACATTTGATCTCCATTGAGAGATAGATTGTATCGTTCTTTCATCTTCTACATCTTTCCACTTGTTTATATGATTGGGCATTTCTGCTTCTATACCATATACAATTTCATCTATGATTGGAATTACTCTATCGGGATTAAAAAATGTTTCTAGATTGTATTTATAGGTACATAAAAAAAGATCTCTAAATTGATTGTTCTTTAATAGATTTCTAAATAAGAAAGTGCTCCATGGTTTATTGTGTAAATTTGATATTGAATCATTTAAAGCATACTTTAAGGTATTGTGATCTAAGCCGCCAGGATGTACATCAAAAGGGGCAAAACCAAATCCCATATCGGTATCGTGTAAAAACCATCTCCATTTACTAGTAGGAGAATCTGTTTTCCAATACTTAATGTTATTTGATGGCCAATCCGTATTTGCAAAATAAATTTGTGCCGAAAAATAATCTATAAAATTGTCTATATGTATTTGGCTTTGGACGAATTCATAATGCTCATCCTGTCCTAAATCATTTGTCTCTATATATTTGAGTAAATTGAAGTACTCAACAGTGTCTCCATAGTTTACATTAGTTCTTTGTTCCATTGAAGCGATCTTTTCATCTCCAATATCATGATGACTCCTTAAATAACTTTTGTTGAATTTTTCTCTAAGATTATAAATACCCCAATAATTACCGTTTAAATAAACAACAACAGGCTGATAGGCTTGTTTATCTATGTTCATTCCATTTGCGATGCTATGCATTAAAGCATCTCGCATCAATGTAGATGACCAGTCTTGTCCTGAGTTTCTTAATCTAAGTGATGAAAAAAAGTTGATACTCAAATCATTAAAAAACTGGTGATGAAAAAAAGTGTCTTTTTTACTATGAATATTAAAAGACTTTTGAGGAAGGCTTCTACTCCCTCCACCGCTTACATTAATCTTTATATTTTGATAAATTTGAAATGAATCGGAAGAATAATAAGCAAAATGAGCTTTCACTTTCTTTCCAGAATAATAATTTGCTTTAAGTCCCATCCAATTTGATGCATTTCCTTCTCCCTCTACATAAATACCCTTCTCATCATCAAAAAAATCTGATGAAGCTACTGCAATAGAGACTACGGGAATATTGTGAGCTTCAAAATCTATAGAATGATGACAGCTAGTATCTATTTTATCCTTGCAGCTAGAAAAGAAAAAAACTAGAATTAAAAAATAAAAGCAATAGGGTATCTTTCTTTTTAATTTCATTACTAAATTAACATTAATATCTTGCTAAGATAGTTTTTTATATAAATTATCTTAGTACATAACAAAAATACAATTCATTGATTTTCAGTATTTTAGAAGAAAAAACTCTACAAATATTTCTGATGAAGAAAACCAATGCTAGTGCCAAAAATAGTGAATTAACTTCAATTATCAACTCTCATTTTAAAGGAAAAATAAATCTAGCTAGAGTAAAACTCATTACGCGCTTTATTATAGCCGTGTGTAAAGTACAAACCGTAAATTTTGAGAAATTATCCAATGCTTTTGATACTTCAGCAAATCCCGTATCTTCTTTAAGACGTATTCAACGATTTATCCCGAATTATGTATTAGAACTTCGTTATGAGAGTTCAAAGTACAATGAAATAAGGATTTTTAGAATTTTATCATAGTCAACATTATGATGGAATTCTAAAAAGCAGTGAAACGCCTTATTTCGCAGTAGTTTGAATACGGAATACTTGCCTACTGCAAGCAGGGATTTTCTAATGCATAATTCGGGTTTCACAAACCTGAAAAGGCTCAGGACATTTATAAAAAACGCTAGCAAATAGAAATGTGTTTTAAAGCAATGAAATCTAGTGCTTTGACCTAGAAAAAACACATCTACAAGATATTAATAGGATTGAAAAGTTGATTCTGTTAGTAATCATTGCTTTTGTTTAGTGCTATAAAGTTGGAATATATTTACATCAAATCAAACCCATTACCATCAAAAAACATGGTAGAGAAGCAAAATCAATATTTAAACATGGACTCTCTTTTATTGCAAGCATACTTTTAAATAATGAAAATCAAAACAATACGAATCTATTTCATTTTTTGTCATGTACTTAGAAAAAGTAGTTTTATTTCTCCATTATTTCGATAGAATATATTTCTTTGTAGCTATGAAAGTAAATTTTGGGATTGCAGTTACTATTATAAGTGGGTTATTGTTTTTAAGTTCTTGTAATGAAAAAGAAAATGATAAAGTGATTGATATTTCTAGCGTTGATTTAACACTTGACATTCATCGATATGATCGAATTTTTTTTGAAGCCGACACCCTTAAACTCCTAAGTTCGTTAGAAAGTATTAGAGCAAAAGACAGTACGTTTTTTGATTTTTACACAATTCAAATGATGAATTTTGGAGCTATAGATGATACTTTACAACCTGTGTTGGCTGGCTTAAATCATTTTTTCACCAATCCATATGTACAAGGGCTGTACGATACTGTACAAAATCATTATCCTGACAATACGATTTTTGAGCAAGAACTGACAGATGCCATGCGCCATTTCAATTATTACTTTCCTGAAAAAGAAATACCTGAAATTTATACAACAATTACTGAGTTTTCATACAATGCAGCAAGCTATGATTCGACTTATTTGATTTTTGGATTAGACATGTATCTAGGCAAAGACTATATGTATTATACTAGTTTTGATTTTCCACTATATATGATAAATAGATTTTCGCCAGAATTTCTAGTACCCAATGGAATGGAAGTAATGTACAATCTTTATTTTGGGCCTGATATGATGGCAGAAACGGATGCATTGCTTCATGCGATGATAGAAAATGGTAAAAAACTGTACTTTTTAGAATGTATGATGCCGCTCAAAGAAAGAAATCTGCTAATAGGCTATACTCCTGAGCAATTGGCATGGTGCGAGCAAGAAGAAGATGAAATATGGCGATTTTACAATGAACATGATTTGTTTTACTCTAAAAATTATATGGAGCACAAAAAACATGTTAATGATGGACCGTTTACAGCAGGAATGCCCGATGGAGCTCCAGGAAATGTCGGTAGCTGGGTGGGCTGGCAAATAGTCAATCAATATATGAAAAACGCTGATGGAATGATTAGTCTAACTCAACTACTCGATACTGATGCAGAAACCATCATGACAAAAAGTAAGTACAAACCAAAATAATTAAAATACGTGTGATTATTTCTTCATAAAAAGAAAATAACTTGGTATTTTTGCAAAAATTTTAAAACATGAATAAATATACCTTAATGACACTTTTACTTGCTTTTGCAAGTACAATTGGTTTTGCACAAGAAGTAGAAAAAACAGCTTTTCAATCTTCTACTTTCTCTTCAGACAGAGGAACATATACTCGCTCTGGAGCTACTTTCGGAAGAGGACTTCAACTTGAAATGGGCGTAGGATACGAATGGATGGATGATGACAACGATGCATTCAAAACAGATCAAGCTACTCCATTTGCAGCACAATTGCGTCTAGGATTGAGTGATAAAGTAGAACTTGATTTTGCTATCGCAAACAGAGAACTTATCATAAGAAACTGGGCTGACGGAAAAGATAAATACAACTATTGGTCACCACTACAAATAGGAATAAGAGCACAAATAATCGATGCGAAGTGCAAAGATGGCAACTTCAAGACACAAGGATCTTTGTATCTAGGAATGGGCATCAACACTACGCAAAGAAATCATTTAGATGATGACGATATGATTAGAGACTGGGTATTGGTAGAAAGACCTAGTTTCGTAGCTCCAGAATTTGCATTGCTAATGAGTCACGATATCAAGAGTAGATTTGTATTAGGCTATAACTTTGGTGTAAAATGGACAGACAACGGTAAGCGTCCAGATGCATTTTATTCAATCAGAGCATTGATGCACTTATCTAAAAAGATGGATTTTTATGCAGAACACTACAATTTCATGCGTAAAAAAGTAGAGCCAAATTTAGGATTGAACTTTGGTGTAAGATATGCTATTACAAAAGGAATCATGCTTGACATTAATGGTGGAACTGGCTTAAATGAAAATTCTTCTGTAGGATTTGCAGGAATTGGATTTACTTTCAACCTTGCTGACAATAAATAAAAATAGATAATACTATAAATCTTTCAAAATCGCCTTACAAATTAAATTTTGTAAGGCGATTTTTTTTGAAGAGAATACTATACAATAGCTTTATATCTACGAAATTCTAAAGAAAACACTATATACTGGATAATTTTCGACAAATTTGTAAACTAAACCTAGAAATAACCTAGCTATGAAAAATCTATTTAGTATAGTAATTGTTACTATTTTAATCAACTTCACGCTTCTTAATGCCCAATCTTTTTATCAAGAAGATATCATTCAAGAAATCGAAATCACTTTTGCGGAAAATAACTGGGATGCGCTTTTAGATGCTGAAAAAGCAGGCAATGGAGATTATATAATGGCACAAAGTGTGACTATAAATGGTGAAGTCTTTGATAGTGTAGGCGTAAAATACAAAGGGAACAGTACCTACAATGCGAATCAAGCCAAGAACCCTCTGCATATAGAATTGAATACCTACAAAAAGCATGACTATGATGATTATACAGATATAAAACTCAGTAATGTAGCTAAAGATCCTTCTTTTTTAAGAGAAGTACTTTCTTACCAAGTACTAAGACAATATATGGACGCACCGCTTTCAAACTTTGCCAATGTATACGTAAATGGAACATTAATAGGATTGTATAGCAATTCGGAATCGATATCTAAGAGATTTGTTGATGATAGGTTTGGTTCAAAGTCCAATACATTTGTAAAATGTAATCCTCCTGCGGGAGCGGGACCTGGCACGACAGACTTACCCAACCTTGAATATCTCGGTACAGATAGCGCACAATACTATGATGCATATGATTTGAAATCTGATAATGGATGGAAAGAACTGATTGACTTATGTGATACACTTGATAATGACCCAAATGATATAGAAACGATACTAGATGTCGATAGAGCATTATGGATGTTAGCTTTTGACAATGCCTTAGTCAATTTGGACAGCTATATCGGTGGCTTTGCCCAAAATTATTACTTATACAAAGATGAATATGGGCGTTTTCTGCCTGTTGTATGGGATTTGAATGAGTCTTTCGGTACTTTTTCGATGACAGGAAGTGGCAATTTAAACAGCACAAACCAAAAGCAAGAAATGTCTCATTTGCTACATGAAAATGATAATGATTATCCACTTATAAGCCAATTGCTAAGTGTCCCTACTTACAAAAAGATGTACTTGGCACATTACAAAACAATCTTGCAAGACAACTTCACTAATAATGGTACATACTATACTGCAGGTTTAGCTTTGCAAAGTACTATAGATGCAGCAGTACAAGCTGATAACAATAAGTTTTATACATACAACAACTTTGTAGACAATCTTACGACAGATGTCACTGGTGGTGGCGGTCCTGGCCCTGGAGGGCAAACTACTCCAGGAATAACCAATTTGATGAATACTAGAGCTTCTTACCTATTAGGTTTAAGTGATTTCACAAATACAGAACCTACGATTTCTGATATTATCGTTTCAGATGACACACCATTTTTAGGAGATGACATTACTTTTACAGCCAATGTAGTCAATGAAGATGTCGTATATTTTAGATATCGATTTACTAGACGTGCCCCTTTTGAAAAAGTACAAATGTTTGATGATGGCATGCACAATGATGGTGCTGCAAATGATGATATTTATGGTGTTGAGGTTGCTATTTCAACTTCCTTAATGGAATATTATATCTATGCAGAAAATAGTGATATTGGTAAATTCTCTCCGACCAATGCTGAGCATGAATTTTATTCATTGGCTTCAACATCAAATGTTATAGGAGATGTCGTAATCAACGAGTTTTTGTCATCGAATGATCTTACAGTATTTGATCAAGATCTCGAATATGATGACTGGATAGAAATCTATAACAAAGGGACTGTAGCCGTAGATATTTCAGGATATACAATAACAGACAATCCTGGCAATTTCACTAAATTTTCTTTCCCTCTTGGCACTGTGATTAATCCTGATGAATACATCACAATATGGGCAGATAAAGATGAAGAGCAAATAGGTTTTCATGCTGATTTTTCATTGTCAGCAAGTGGAGAATCTGTATATCTAACCGACTCTTTTTTCAATGTACTAGATTTTATAGAGTATGGTGCACAGTCTAAAGATATTAGCTATGGAAGATATCCAAATGGTGTCGGTGCTTTTCAAACCATGAACCCAACATTTGGTGCTGAAAACTCAAATGATCCTATTGTTAGTGGACTTTTTGATAAAGAAATTAATGCTATAGCGATTCATATTTTTCCAAATCCTGCAAAAGGATCTTTCAATCTAGAGATAGAAGATGCTACAACTGAAACGAAATTTGTAAAGGTCTTTAACCTACAAGGGAAACTAGTTTATGAAGATAAAATAGAACAAGATTTGACTATCAATACAGGAAACTGGACAACAGGATTATACTTAGTCACAATAAATGGACAAACTGAAAAAGTACTGATAAAATAATTGAAGTTATTTAACTAGGAATCTGAGCTCTGATATCCTTTACATTAATTTCTATATTTCGCTGATTGTTCCATACATTCTCTTCGATAACATAGCAAATATCGCATTCAGTTCGCTGAATACTTTCTAGTTGGTACCCTTGCTGAAAAGCTATTCCTTTTTGCTGTTTACTGTGCTTATCTTTGATATGTAGTTTCAAATGTTTTTCTCCTACAACTCTTGTGTATCCTGCATCTTTTACATTTTTTGTCAAAAAAACAGGACGCATATTTTCAGGACCAAAAGGAGCTAACTGCTGCAAAATATTGTAAAAAGAATCATTAATATCTTTAAAATTGAGCTGTGCATCTATTCGAATCTTAGGACGTAACTGTTCAGGTAAAATTCGCTCACTCACGGCTTGCTCAAAGCGAATGATAAACTCATCTAAGTTCTCTTTTTTCAAGGTCAATCCTGCCGCATAAGCATGCCCTCCAAAATTGTCAAACAAATCACTACAGGCATCTAATGCCGCATATACATTAAAGCCTTTTACGGAGCGAGCCGAACCAGTCAATTTCCCATTAGATTCACACAAAACAACCGTTGGTTTATAATGCTGCTCTATCAATCGAGACGCTACTATTCCTACTACGCCTTTGTGCCAATCTTCTTTGCAAACTACCGTAGATACTTTTTCTTCAAAACCCTCTATATTTTCTATTAAATTCAATGCTTCTTGTGTGATATTGCTATCCAATTCTTTACGCTCAATATTGAGCTCTTGCAGGTTTTTGGCATCTTCTTTTCCCAATAAAACATCTACAGATTGTCGTGCATGTTTTATTCTGCCCGCAGCGTTAATTCTAGGACCTATTTTAAAAACTACATCTCCTACAGTAAAATCTTTAGTGAGTTGAAGGAGTTCGATAATGTTTTTCAAACCCAGACTAGGCATAGTATTGAGTTGCTGTAGACCGTAATGTGCCAATATGCGATTTTCGCCTACAATAGGAACAATATCACAAGCGATACTTACCGCTAAAAAATCCAATAAGCCAAAAAGAATATCTTCATTTTTTCCATGCTTTTGGGCGTAAGCCTGACAGAGTTTAAATCCCACTCCACAACCTGACAATTCTTTAAACGGATAAATACAATCCTTACGTTTGGGATCGAGAACGGCAACTGCCGCAGGAAGCTTATCGCCTGGGGTATGATGATCACAAATGATAAAATCGATTCCTTTTTGAGTAGCATAATCTATTTTTTCCATTGCTTTGATGCCACAGTCAAGACTTATCATAAGCGAATAATTGTGCTCCGCAGCAAAATCAATCCCCTTGAATGAAATACCATATCCTTCACCATATCTATCTGGGATGTAATAATCGATATTCTGATAAAAATCAGCTAAATACGAATACATCAATGCCACAGAAGTCGTACCATCAACATCATAATCTCCATAGAGCAATATTTTTTCTTTAGCAATAACAGCTTGGTGCAATCTATCAACAGCCTGCTCCATATCTTTGAGCAAAAATGGATTGTGCAAGTCTTCTAATTGTGGTCTGAAAAATGCCTTGGCTTCATCAAAAGTCTCTACGCCCCGCTGCACCAAAAGCTGACAAAGTATAGGATGAATTTTTAAAGATTGTTGCAATTCCTTTACTTTTTGCTCATCTGCATCACGTATTTCCCATTGGTAGTTCACTTTGTAAAGGTAGGTATTTGATTTATCAATAATTAATGCAACGGAAACTCTAAATTGTGTAGTTTTGTTGCTTTACTATGCCAACATGTGACGAAAAAATAGTGTATCCTTATACGGTGTCGATTTTCCCATCGATACATGCTACTAATAAAGAAAATTGGACTTCATCTCCTGTACTTTTCAAGCAGTATGATTTTCTACAAAAGACAATAGAAGCCAATCCCCATCTTGACTACAAAATAGTCGAAATCAAAGAAAACAATGAATTGATAGCACAGCTTTTCTTTCAAGTAGTACAGTTTGAAGGCAATGAACTCAAATCATATCTTCCTGAAAACAAAAATTTTCTAGGCAAAGCTTTCAAATCGTTTGTAGACTGTGCCTTGCAAAAGGTAAACTGGTCGCTAGCTGTACTCGGCAATATATTCATAACTGGCGAAAATGGGCAGTACTGGAAAAAAGAGGTCGATGCCGCTAAGAAATGGGAAATCATCTCAGAGGTAACAAAACAACTCGCAGATAATGAAAATGTAGATGCTTTCTTAATCTCAGAAATTTATAGAGAGGACTGGGAAGCCGCAGATATTTTTATCAGCAAAAAATTTCGTCCGTTCGATGTTGAACCAGATATGATACTCGATTTAGATAGTGAGTGGCTAGTATTTGAAGATTATCTCGCTTCTTTTTCGTCTAAATATCGTGTGCGTTGCAAGAAAGTATTGAAAAATAGTAAAGGCATAACTGCTCGACTATTATCTGCTAATGACATAAAAGAAAATGGTGGAAAAATACATCAATTGTATGGCAATGTAATGCAAAGCATCGATTTCAAACTTGCCTGTGTTAGTCCCAATTATCACTATGATATCAAATCTGCATTTCCATCACAATATGAGGTTGTAGGATTTTTTCAAGAAGATGAGTTAGTAGGATTTGTGTCCTTTTTTGACAATCCAAATGTTTTGGATATTCACTTAATAGGATTGGACTATAATTTGAATAAAAATCTTAAAATCTATCAGCGTATTTTATATGATTTAGTTCGGTATGGTATTGAAAGAAAGAAAGCAAAGGTTCATTTTGGACGAACAGCGAGTATTATCAAAAGTACAGTGGGTGCAAAACCTATAAAAGTCAAATCATTTATCAAACATAATGATCGTATCTCTAATATCGTGATAAAGCCATTGACAACTTATCTTAAGCCAGAACCTTTCATTGCTCGAAATCCTTTTAAGGAAAAGAAGTGAAAATCCATCAGCCATTTTTGGCTACATTACCGTAAATGATTCTTTAGATTCGTTCTTGCCCTTTTTGTCCTGACACAAAAAGAACGAAAAAAGTCAAGACTGGATTCTTTTTTCTCAATTTTACTACGATTCATTCTGCTAAAAATCTATAAGTGTATGGCTATTATATCTTTTATGACATACATAGATTTTTTAAACGCTCCATTCTTCTTGAAAATTGAAAAAAACAATAAGGTCAACAAATCTTAACACCTACACCACCGGCTTTCAACCACTATTTTAGTGTTTAACCAGATACTATCTCATTATAGTTTATCAATTGTATACTCCGTCAATATCTCTTGTCGATTTCTATATACTCGCAAAGTTCCTTTGGGAGATTCTGCTTCTCCTAATTTATTTATATAGCATTCATAAAAGAAAGCTCCATTTCTAAATTTGTAGGTCTGATTGCCTCCCGAACCTTCAAACTTATGTTCTCCATTTTCAATCACCAAATCAGGAACAGCATCTATTGCAGCATCTTTTTTCCAAGAAGCATATCGATAAGTTCCATCTTCCATTTCATCTATCCTTATTCTATAGTTCTCCGTTTCCCATACAAGAATAGGAGTCACATGATTTTGAATAGATTCATGCAAACTATTTTTATCTGCTAAGATTAAAGAGTCTCGCTCTTTTACTTCAATTTCAGTTTGATAGTTAATTGCAATT
The DNA here is from genome assembly GCA_049614465.1 of Chitinophagales bacterium. GTDB lineage: Bacteria > Bacteroidota > Bacteroidia > Chitinophagales > UBA8649 > JBMZDS01. The sequence continues at coordinate 12,400 of JBMZDS010000001.1, read as the reverse complement.
AAGTTTCCCATATCATCTATCCAAAGCAAACCAAGTTCAAGCATAATACCTCTCCATCCAACTTCTGACCAATCTTCAGTAATATCTGAGTTAATTATTATTTGGCTTAAACTATCATCAAAAAGGATATCATATTTATCAATAAACTCTTGTTCATTGTTTATCTCTGGAATAGGATATTGCCTTTTTAAAGGATAAGATACATGTCTAGCAAGTTCCTCAATAGAATCATATTTTACTCTCTCTACAAAATCTACAATTATGTCATTATGCTTTGTTTGTTGACTATAACTTATTAAACAGAGAAAAAGTAAAACAAAAAGAATTGTGTGTTTTTTCATAGACTCACAATGATTATTACTTATTTATATTTTTTGTCTTGACAAATAAATAAACAAAGACTATCAATAAAATTAATGTCAACAAAGGCCAAATGACACAAAATATCATAGCATTGATTTCATAGTAAGACAGTCCTAGCATATTAGCAAGATTGATGACAAAATCTGTGCAATACATGTAGATAAAACTCCCTATTTCCAATAGTTTATTCATTGTGTTTTGTTTGTTTGAGTTTGCTACGCAGATTCAAGCACTTTATCAGTAAAAAATACATCAATAAAGGCCATAGAATAACGAGAAAAACAATATTTGCCAAACCATAGTTGCCAGTAGCGAAAAGCCCATCGATAATAGCAAAATAAATGGGATTGATATAATCTATAACGGGCTGCAAAAAATGAGTGTGATTGTCAATACAAAACTGTGTATTTTGATGACAATGCCAGCTGCATTCGTACATAACGACTCCATCATAATTGATTGTTTTCACACCAGAAAAAATTATACCATCTGGTTTTTTAGGGTGCTGCGACAATTCATTGACGACAAACATTATAAGAAATGGTGCAATCAAGATGATGATATTGCGAAATATTTTTTTCACTGATTAAATATAATATTTCCTTTTCAAACAAAAAAGCGACTACTCAAAAGAGCAGTCGCTTTGTATTTTCATCTCCATTTTAGAAGATTAATCTTTTCCCATCAATTTGTACATACGATTGGACATTCTATCAAATATCAAAATCATGACAGGTACAATCACCAATGTCAAAAATGTAGCAAATGTCAATCCGTAAATAACTGTCCATGACAATGGTCCCCACATCACAACATTGTCTCCTCCGAGATAAAACTGTGGATCTAGTTTCGTCATCAATCCAAAGAAATTGATATTGATACCTACTGCTAGTGGAATCAACCCTAAGACTGTCGTAATCGCAGTTAATAATACTGGACGAAGACGTGTTTTTCCTGCCGTGATAATCGCTTCATGGATTAATTCTTTAGGCATACGCTTGCCTTTATATCCTTTTTCTGCTCTCAATCTATCTCTGGTCAATTCTGTAAAATCAATCAATACAATGGCATTATTTACAACAACACCGGCTAGAGAGATAATACCAATCATCGTCATAATCACGACAAATTTATCGCCAAAAATACCTATGCCTAAAAATACTCCAATAGTAGAAAACACTACCGAAAACATAATGATAAAGGGTGTAGTAATAGAATTAAATTGAGCTACAATAATCAAGAAAATAACACAAACCGAAATCATCAAGGCTTTCAATAAAAATGCCATAGACTCTGCTTGCTGCTCTTGTTCTCCTGTAAAATTAATCTCATAGCCATCTGGCAAATCTACCTCTTCAAATAATTCTCCGAGCTCAGTCATGATATTATTGGCGACATATCCATCTAGCACATTAGAATACAATGAAACCACTCTATCCAAATCATTTCTATTGACAGAACCAAGAGTAGAGCTATATTCCAAATCAGCAATGGCTGCAATAGGTACTTGTTTTACTTTTCCATCTGCCGCATCTCTAAATGAGATTCCCATACTTTTCAATGCTTCTAAATCATATCGTTGCTCATCTTTCAGACGAAGCATGATAGGATAATCTTCATCCCCTTCTTTAAATTTAGATATTTCTTTTCCAAACAAAGCAGTACGCAATGCACTTGCCACCTGTATCGTAGAAAGTCCATAAGTACGTGTTGCTTTTCTATTGACATTGACGATAAGTTCTGGCTTGCCTTGATCTAAGTCAGACTTCAACTCTTCGATTCCTTGGATACCCGAATTGGCTACCAATAATCTTACTTGGTCGTGTATTTCTATCAATTGACCGTAGTCTTCTCCAGATATAGCAATACTGATAGGAGGACCTACAGGAGGACCATTAGGATCTTTTGATACTGAAATAATAGCTCCCGGCACATCACCTACTATATCTCTTATTTCTTGCAAAGCTTTATCCGTATTTAGGTCTGTTCTTTCTTGAAAAGAAACAAATGAGACCGTCAATTTTGCTTTATTAGGTGTAGCGCCCTGCACAGGTACGCCTCCTGCATTAGGATCGCTTGTACCCGACCCTACATTGGTCAATACTGACTCTACTTGAGTACCATATTTTTCCATTACATCCAATACTTTTCCTTCTATTTCTTTCGTCAAAGCATTTGTTTTTGAAATATCCGTACCCGTAGGATATTCTATAAATACATTGACATAATTTGGACTTCCTTCTGGGAAAAAGACAACTTCGGGAGGACTTAATATAAGAAACGCAATAGATCCAAAAAACAAGAAAACCATACTAACGAATAAAATAACTGGCTTCGAGCCTTTCAATGCCCATTTCATTACTTTTTCGTAGGCATTTTCTAATCTTGGTAAAAAAGATAGCTGGAATTTTTTTGCCAAAGGACTTAGCACAAATATATTGAGCAAAATAATTAAGGTCAATACCAAGAAAAACATCCCAAATGTAACGGGTGTATCTTTTCCTGTAATCAATCCTACGACAAGCAAAATAGTCCCTATCACAAGTGCTGTAATTGAAATAATCCAAAAACGTATTCCCCTTTTCTTGCTCGGAGCATTGATATCTTCTACTTTCATAAAGAAAGAAGTCAATACAGGATTTATCACTAAAGCAACAAACAATGATGATGACAATACAATAATCAATGTAATAGGTAGGTACTTCATAAACTCACCCATGATATCTCCCCAAAAAATCAATGGAAAAAATGCGGCTAACGTAGTCGCTGTAGAAGCAATAATAGGAATCGCAACCTCTCCAACACCTTCTTTAGATGCAGTGATAGCGTCTTTTCCTTCTTGCATCATACGATAGATATTTTCCACTACCACAATACCATTATCTACTAGCATTCCTAAAGCTAATATCAATGAGAAAAGCACCATAATATTGAGCGTGATATCCATTGCGCTCAATATCAAAAATCCCATCACCATCGACAATGGAATAGCCACTCCTACAAATAAGGCATTTCTCAATCCTAAAAAGAAAAGCAATACCAAAACAACCAATATCACTCCAGAGATGATACTATTCTCCAAGTTTTCTACCTGTATTTTTGTCTGACGAGAAGTATCATTAGTAATAGTCACTTCCAAGTCTTTCGGAAAACGATTTTCTTGCGCTTCGAGTACTATTTCGTTGATTTTGTCTACTGCAATGATGAGGTTTTCGCCACCTCTTTTCATGACATCAAGCGAAATAACTGGCTTCCCAAAAATATTAGCATAGCTATCAGCTTCTTTCTCTGTAAATTTCACATCCGCTATCTCATTGAGAAAAACTGTTTGTTGAAATTCATTTTTTACAATAATATCTGCTATCTCATCTATCGTCTTGAACTCTCCTGTGATACGTATCGAACGTCTGTCCTCTCCTATCAAAATATCACCCGCAGACATAGTCGTATTTTCGTAACCTATTGCATCTTCGATATCTCTAAATCCAATCTGAAGCGCATCCATTTTACTTTTATCAACTTCTATTTTAACTTCTTTTTCGAGTGCTCCTCTGAGTTCTACTTTCGAAATTTCGGACAAACCTTCTATTTCATCTTCTAGGTATTCTCCATATCCTTTCAATTGCTCTAGCGAATAATTTTCTCCAGAGATGTTGACATTGATGACAGGAATCTCACTAAAGTCCATCTTGAATATATTCGGATCAGTATCTAGATCTGATGGCAATTCAGACTTTGCTTTATCTACCGCATCTTTTACTTCTTGCAATACTTCTGCTACATCTACATCAAAATCAAATTCTACCACTGTTGTAGAATAATCTTGGATAGCTGTTGATTGGATTTTTGTAACCCCTGTAATAGTATTTATCTCTTTCTCTATGTGACGAGTCACGAGATTTTCCATATCTAGCGGTGAGTTTCCTGGATAAGTAACTCCTACATATATAGTAGGAATATTGATTTCAGGAAAATTTTCTTTTGGCATAGTCATGTAAGAATACACACCTGTCACAACGATCAAAAACATCAAAATAATGACTGATGTACGATTATTGACTGCAAAACTAGATATGCCAAATTCTCTTTTTATTTCTTTCTTCTTTTCGCTCATTTCTGTATCTATTGAGTGATTATTTTTTTGTCTAAAAACAGCTATTATTCATTGATTTCTACCAACGATCCTTCTAGTACTGTTCTATATCCTTCATCAATGACTAAATCTCCTGCTTCTAATCCGGTTTCTATCACTGTATTTCCGTCATAAGATTCGCCTGGCACTACAACTTTCTTTGTAGCGATAGTCTTTCCGTTTGTAGAATCTGTCTGTGCGACAAATACAAAGTAGTCATGAGAAGATTCTTGTATCAATTTTGAAGGAATAGCAATTGCTTTTTCTAAACTCAAATCGTTGATTTTGATATCTGCTAGCATATTTGGTTTCAACTCATTTTTGCTATTTGCTATTGATGCTATTACTTTAAACGTTCTGTTTCCTGTACTGATATTTTGCCCTACAGACTCCACAGTCGCCTCTTTTTCTAGTCCTAAAACAGGGAAATCAACCATTACTTTATCGCCTTTTTTAACTGTACCTACATATACTTCAGGCACGTTGGCATGGATTTCCATTTGAGAAAGATTGACTACTTGTGCTGCTGCATGACCAGGAGATGCCATATTTCCTACTTGAAGATTGACAGCATCTACATAACCAGAAATAGGGGCTTTAATTGTTGTCTTTGCCAATTGCGAATTAGCTGTAGCTAAAGATTTCTGCAAAGATTCCATTTGATTCTTAGCTTGTAAGTATTCTATCTCTGATCCGATGTTTTGATTCCAAAGATTTTCTCTTTTTTGAAAAACAGAAGTTGCCAAATCTAAGCCTGTTTTTATCTCTTCTATTTGAGGCAAAATAGTAGAATTATCCATTTGAAACATAATCGCTCCAGCAGAAACATATTGTCCTTCATTTACATAGACAGCTTTTACTAGTCCACCCATATCTGTAGTAACTTGCACATTATTTTCGGCATAGCTTGTACCTGATACTGTAAGATAATGGTCAAATGGAGTTTCTGTCGCTTCTACAATTGTCACTGCTTTTACTATCTCAGTTGTAGTAGAATCCAATTCTGCAATTTCTTCTTTCAAATCAAAAGCTACTGATTTTAATGAATCTATCTGTCCTTCTATTTTTTCCAAATCTGCCTTTTTAGTATCCAAGTCAGTTTCTGGACCTCCTCCACAGCTTACCAAGAAGAAAGTGGCGATGATTGCTATTATTGATAAATTTTTCATTGTATATATTTTTGTCAATTTTTTATTTTAAGTTTCCTTTTGCTTTTTCCAATTCAAGTTGTGCTATCAGCAAATTGTATATCGCTTGCGAATAGTTGATTTGAGTAGTGGTATATTCTTGCTGCGCTTGTGACAGTTCAAGACTACTTCCTATCCCTTCATTAAACATAATGACTGTTTTGTCTAGAATTTTTTGCGCCAATGCTACATTATCCTGTTGTGTATTAAATTCGTTGATTGCTGTCACAAGATTATTTTCAGTTGTTGTGATTTGCAATTCAAATCCTTGCTTGAAATTTTCCCAATCATTAAGATTTTGTTCCTTTTGGATTTGACGCTGTTGTACTTGCGCTCTTCCCGCTAATCCATCAAATATTGGAATATTGATATTGAATCCTACCATACCATAATCAAACCATCGCTGATCATTGAAAAAATTGAAAGCATCTCGTTGTGCATTCGTTCCATAGCTAGCAAAGCCATAAAAACTAGGAAAATATACTGAACGTGCTTGCTTTATATCATAAGTACGCATCTTGTCGAAAGTCTCAAAAAGAGTGTTTTCTGGACGATTTTCAACAGCGGCATCATCTTGGATATCAAAACTCAATGTCGTCAAAAACGAATACAAATCATCAGCTAAAACCAATGACTCTTCTTGTGGCATACCTATCTCATACTTTAGATTCATCAGTGCATTTTCTGCTTGCTGCTCTGCACTTGAGATTTGAGTTTCTAGATTGGCAAGGTTAAGTTCTAGTCTATTGACTGACAACTCATCAGTAAATCCTTGCTCATAGATAGCTCTAGTCTCATCCAATACAGACTGCATAATACTTTGCGTACTTGCGAGCTGCTCATAAGATTGTTCTGACACCAATACAGCATAGTATGCTTTTGCTATCATTTCTCTTGTATCTATCTCACTGATTTCTACTTGTGTATCTGCCAGTTTCAACAATCCTTGTCTTGCTTTCATGCCATAGATATAGCGTGCATCAAAAATCAACTGAGTAGCCTCTACTTGCAATGTCGCATTGTGTGGTGCTCCAAAAGCTATCTCTGTAGGTTCTGGTCCAAAAACTCCTGCTGGCAAAAGACTAACTTGCTGTTCAAAATTGAAATTGTAATCAAGTTTTGCATTGATTTTTGGAAATCCTTCTGTCATCACCTCAAATGCTTGCTTACGCTTTATCTCAGCATCTAACTCATCATTTTTAAAACTGTAGTTGTTTTCTACACCATAGTTGATAGCCTCTTGTAGCGAAAAATTATTTTCCACTACTTGCGAAAAACTAGAAAAGCTAACGCATAAGGCAAGTGTTATGGTAAAAAATTTATTTATCATCTTCGTTTAATTGTATGTTTTTTAAGTATTCGATTCCTTTTATAGATGCTATTCCTCTCAAGTGATAGCGAATATATTCTAAGTATAAATTGACAAAACTGTATTCTGTAGGTGGAAAATTCATTGGATTGACTACAAAATCTATAGAGTGAACATATATTTTTGCAATGATTTCGGGATTGAAGTTTTCTCGATAAAATCCTTCTTCTTTTCCATGTTGAAGATTATTGAGTACACAAGAGTATATAAAATTGTCTTTAAACTCTTTGAACATCGCCCAACTTTCAGGATAATATTTCTGAATATCATAAATAGATGAAGGATGTATTCCCCTTACGTGTTTTAGCACATTGCGAATTATGGCTATCATTTCATCTATCGCATTATCATGTGCAGATAATATAGAATCCATTACAGATCTCTCTTGCTCAAAATGATTTTGCATTACTTTTTTGACCAAATCCGCCTTATTATCTACGTATTTATAGATTGTTTTTTTAGAAACACCCATTTCTCTTGCCAAATCATCCATCGTGATAGATTTCACCCCTAGCTTGAAAAATAAAGACTCAGCTTTTATCAATATTTGTTGTTCCTGTGTCATAATTGAGTGCAAAGATACACATACAAAACAAGGGAAACAAAAAAAAGCTTAAAAGTTTCCAAAGTTTTTTCTCCGAGATTACAATTGTCCTTTATGATGTTTACCTTTGTCTCATAAATAATAACATGTGAAGCATTTCGCAAAAATCATATCATTCGTTCTACATCCTATTTTTTTGCCTATATACATGGCATTAATAATAGTCTGTAGTCATCCTATTCGTTTCGCCTATTTGCAAGGCAAACATTTTGTCATTCATATAGGTTTACTGATAGGCTTAATGACATTTTACCCTCTTTTCTCTATGCTACTCATGCGTGCATTGAAAATAATAGACTCTATAGAATTAGAAGATAGGAAAATGCGTTTTATCCCGATGATAGCAGTAGCTACCTTTTGGTTATTGGCATTCTTGATGTATATGCCTAATGGAAAAACCGTCTTTTCTTCTAATATTGTATTATCCAATATGATTTTAGGATCTGTGATTGCTGTTTTCTTAGCTTTTTTCTTTAATGCTTTACAAAAAATCAGTTTTCACACTATCGGAATGGGTGGGCTAGTAGGAATGCTATTGCAAATCATCCCTACAGCAAAAGTCAATCTTGTTGGTTTCTTCATCGCTGCTATTATTTTGGCAGGAGTTGTAGGTTCTGCACGCCTATATCTTGACGCACATACCAAGTCAGAAGTCTATGGTGGTTTTTTGATTGGATTCTTTGCGCAGTTTATCGCCTATACGATGTACGACAAGATTACTATGATTTTGCCTTTCTAAAAAAATATCAAGTATAAAGTTCTATTCCAGAATTTGAATTGAAATCAAAATAAGTAGTAAGTTTAGCCTCTAAAAACTTATTTTATGGCAATCATCAAACCTTTTCAAGCATTTCGCCCTCAGCAAGATAAAGCAGAAAAAATAGCTTCTCGTCCTTATGATGTGCTTAATAGTCAAGAAGCGAGAGAAGAGGCAAAAGGCAATGAACTTTCTTTTCTACGCATCAATAAACCGGAAATAGACTTGAAAGAAGGCATTGATACTTACTCAAAAGAAGTCTACCAACAAGGCAAGAAGAATCTTGACGAATTTATCGAAAAAGAATGGCTTATACAAGATGATAAACCTTGCTACTACATCTATGAACAGCAAATGGGGAAACACATTCAAAAAGGATTGGTCTGTACAAGTAGCATTGATGATTATTTTGACGATGTGATAAAAAAACACGAATATACACGCCCTAAAAAAGAGAATGACCGCATAGAACATATGGCGACTTTGAGTGCGCATATTGGTCCTGTATTTTTGACATACAAGCCTGTAAAAGAGTTAGATGGTATTATTGAAAACTGGGCAAACAATAATGATGCGATATATGATTTTGAATCTGAAGATAAAATAGGCCACCGTGTATGGAAAATAGATGATAAAACAACTATCGATCAAATAACGGCAATTTTTGATACACAAATCAATAAAACATATGTTGCAGATGGACATCATCGCTCAGCTGCATCAGCAAAAGTAGGACAACGCTTACGTGAGCAAAATCCTAATTATACAGGAAATGAATCATTCAATTATTTTTTATCCGTTCTATTTCCTGCTGACCAACTACAAATCATCGATTACAATCGTGTGATAAAAGATATGTTGCCAGACATCAGTACAGAAGAATTTTTAACAGCATTATTGACTAATTTTTCACTTACAGCTATTACAGAGCCTGTTCGCCCATCTATCAATGGAGAATTTGGATTGTATATAGACAAACAATGGTACAAACTATCAGCAGACCAACTTATCATGCAAAATGATGATGCAGTGGAAAGCCTAGATATTAGTATTCTTTCTCGCTATGTGATAGATCCATTACTCGGCATAAGTGACCAGCGCACAGATGAGCGCATTGACTTTGTAGGAGGGATAAGAGGAGTAGAAGAACTCGCTCGCAGAGTAGATAGTGGTGAAATGTGTATGGCTTTTGCTATCCATCCTGTGACAATAGAACAATTGATAGCTGTAGCAGATTCGGGCAATGTAATGCCACCAAAATCGACATGGTTTGAGCCAAAATTACGCTCTGGATTGTTTGTACATAAGTTTTAGAATTACTTCATCAAATAATACAAGAGTTTCAAATACTCATTGTTGACTGCGATAAGACCGTACTCGCTCTTCCACCATTTCTCTTCTTCATAACTACTGCTGGGAGCACCATGTATATATACAGATATCCCTGCTTTTGCAAAATCTTTTTGAAAAACATTTTTCACTCTCCGAGTATGAAAAAGTGAACTTACGATAACACATTCCGTAATTTTATTCGCCATACAATAAGACATTATCGCTTCAGCTTCTTCTCGTGTTGAAGTGCCTTTTGGCAAAATGGAGACAATTGAACTATCTTCCATTTGTTCTAAAATTCGCATTGCGGTCAAATCACTCTCTAAATAGTTCAAGCCCAACGATTTTATATCTGAAGGCATATTTTCTCCAGTGCAAATGATTTTTTCAATCTTTTCATCCATATATAGATTGATAGCTTCATCTCCTCTATCATAAGCTTGTCCCGAAAGCACAAAAGCATACTCTACATGATTTATCTCGTCTTGATATACCAGAAAATTGCCCGCTGCGGACAAAATAAAATTCCTAGATAGCAATAGAATCACAAATAAAATGAATACCGCAAACAAGACTATTTTCCATTTCTTACTTTTCATACATAACAAATATACTTATCGAAATCTAAAAATAAGTGCCCTACCATTCTATAAGTATGGAGACTATAGCGATTGCCCTTAAGATTTTAGGGCTACTAAAAATAAAAAGGCTATTTCTAATGAAATAGCCTTGCTTAAAAAATTTTAATTTTCTTACACTTAATCTAACACTGGAATCACTAAATTTTGTCCTGGATAAATTAAGTTTGGATCAGAAAGCATTGGTTTGTTCGCCTCAAATATCACATTGTATTTATTTGCATCGCCATAAACTGCTTTTGATATTTTAGACAAAGAATCTCCACTTTTTACTGTATAAAATTGTTTTTCTAAAGGAACATCACAACAAGCTTCTTCTACGACTATTCGGTCGTCTACCTTTGCAATACCTCTATAATTCCCCATTGCCATGATTATTCTATTCTTTTCTTTCTCTGTATCTACTGTACCTGTCAATGTAAGTACATCTCCCTGCAATGTAGCTTCCACACTATCGCTACGCAAATTAAATTGTTTGATTCTTTTTAAAAGATGATCTGCTTTCGCTCTTTCTACTACTTGTGCTTCTTCTTCTTTAGAACCAAAAATTTTAGCTCCAGCATCTTTTACAAATGAAAATAATCCCATGTTTTTTTTTATGTTTTAGTTATCGAATATCTCAAATATACCAATAAGTGTTCCAAAATCAATAAAGTAAAGGATATTTTGTAGGTTCTGCTTCATTCATCAATGAATAAACAGCTTCAAAAATATCTTCGGCATTAGGTTTTGAAAAATAATCTCCATCTGTACCATAAGGTGGGCGATGCGCTTTTGCCGCAATAGTAACAGGTTGCGAATCGAGATGCTGATACCCTCCTTGTTCTTCGAGCACTTTTTGCAACATATATGCACTTGCTCCTCCTGGTACATCTTCATCCAAGAAAACGATTCGATTCGTTTTTTTCAATGATTCTACGATGCTATGATTGATATCAAATGGCAATAAAGTCTGCACATCGATCAACTCCACAGATACGCCTTGCTCTTCAAGTTGCTCCATTGCTTTTTCGGCTATACGGACACAAGAACCATAAGTAACGAGCGTTACATCATTTCCTGCTTGCAATACTTCTGGTCGCCCTAATGGCAAACAAAATTCATCAATATTCTCTGGCATTTTTTCTTTGAGACGATAGCCATTGAGACATTCTATGATAAGTGCAGGCTCATCAGATTTTAATACTGTATTGTAAAATCCTGCAGCTTGTGTCATATTTCTAGGTACAAGAACATTCATTCCTCTCAGCGAATTAATAATCATACCGATAGGACTTCCCGAATGCCATATTCCTTCTAGTCGATGTCCTCTTGTACGAATAATCAATGGACATTTTTGTAATCCTTTGGTACGATATCGCAATGTAGCAACATCATCACAAAGTGGTTGCAATCCATAAATAAGATAATCCAAATATTGAATCTCTGCTATAGGACGGAGACCTCTCATCGCCATTCCTATCGCTTGCCCCATGATAGTCAACTCACGAATACCTGTATCAAACACTCGTTCTTTTCCATACTTATCTTGCAATCCGGCAAATCCTTGATTGACATCACCTATTTTCCCAACATCTTCTCCAAAAGCAATAACTCTTGAATCTCGTTCTATAATTTTATCAAAAGCTGTATTCAATATCTCATAACCATTCTTTTCTACAGACTTTTCTGTAAAAACAGGCTTTACTTCTGCAACTTTTAAAGCAGCTTCTTTGCCTTCGCTATAGAGATGCGTATTGTATTTTTCAGCAGCATCTGCCAAAAACAATTTTAACCATCCTTGCAATGCAGCGCGAGATGCTATTTTTTCTTTTCCTGTGATGCGCAATACTTTTTTAGCAATCTCTACCAAATCTTTACGCACAGGATTATAAGCTTCTTTGAGTGATTTTATCGCTTTTTCTATTTTTGCTTTAGATAGCTCCAAAAGCGTGGAGATTTGCTCGTCTATGGTTAAGTCAGAATTATCTATTTCTATGGCATCTTCAGCTTTAATCAATGGCGAATCGGTTCTTGTG